>JBNKQT010000348.1:0-15928 GCA_050297115.1 Ensifer sp.
TGACTCCGTTAGTCCTGGTTCGAATCCAGGTTCCCCAGCCATTTTTGACGAATTCTCGCGCAATCCCCTGAAAAACAAGGTTTTCGAGGCCAATTTTGGGTCCCGTTCCGGTCGAGATGACGACTGTAGCCCAAAGCTGTAGCCCAATTTTGATTCCGGGTTGCACCTTTGGCGAAGTTCGGAGCCTTCAATATGGCTGTTCGTCACGAGGTCGAGAATCTCATCCGCCGTGGAAACATCTTTCACTGGCGCGCTCGCGTTCCTGTTCGCTTCAAAGCATCGCATTCAAAAGACCGGCTAACCTTCTCGCTCCAAATCTCAGACCATGGAGTTGCGAAACTGGTAGCCCGGCACCTAAATTTGAGACTGGCAGAACTCAGAACCCAACCGGTAGCCTCCTCAATGTCGCATGATGCACTTCTGTCCGTCAGCGAATGATTTGAGACAGATTTGGGCCTGAATGTCAGGAGGGCCCGCAATTATTTCTGAGGACGGTCTTTTCGTTGCGCCTTGAGCGGTTTCTTCTCAGCTGGCCCTTTGCCCAGCAGACGCAGGCAAAAACCAGAATGGTGGCGGGGATCAGGTTGTTGAGACGCCAGTTTTCTCGATCTGCAAGAGTTGCTCGCGCAGGTAATCGCTGAACGCGGCTGTCAAAACGGAAGCAGGTCGGTGTGCGGGAAGCAGAAGCGCGACGCTGCTGGTGATCGCGGGCGCGAATCTGCGAAACACGACCCCCGGAGCCGGACTGGTGGCGGCCGTAATCCGGTCAACAACCGCGCCGCACAGGCCCGCACCGACAAGCGGAAGAGAAGGCAGATGTGTCCTGAGCACAAAACGCCGGTTTGGTGTCGCACCACATTGGGCAAATGCCCGTTGCGTTGCGAGGGTGTCGGGGTGATCACTGAAAAGCATTGCCATCGGATAGTTTTCCAGATCGGTTGGAGTGAGAACATCCTTGTTGGCAAGAGGGTCCCGTTCCGGAAGGGCAATCACGCACTCGAGTTTGAAGGGTTCGATCTTGATCGAACTGCGCTGAGGCGGGGTTTCGGCCAGCCCGATGTCGAATTCCTGCGAGGCGATCATGTCCTCGACGACCTGCGAGCTGCGCATGACTAGGTCGGCTTTCACGTCGGGCCTGCCCTTGAGAAATTCGGCCAGGACCTTCGGCAGGAAGAAGCCGGAAGATGCGGGGTGGCACGCTATACGAAGGCTGCCCCGGTCAAGCGTTCCGAACTCCGACATCGCCCTTACGGTCCGGTCCAGCCGGTCGAGAACCTCCTCTGCTTCCTCCAGGAAGTAGTGCGCTTCCGGCGATGGCGTAAGCCGCCCGTGCTCGCGGACAAACAGGTTGAAACCAAGCTCCTTCTCGATGTTGGCAATCATCGTGCTGACCGCAGGCTGCGTGCGAAAAAGCGTGCGGCTTGCCTCCGAGATTGACCCGCTGCGCATCACTTCGCGGAAGGTCTGAAGTTGTCGAATGGTCAGGTTGGGCAGCATGATATAAATCCAATTTATGGCCTGAACAATATTTTAAATTTGGCTTTATGGCCAGTCCTGAATGATCGTCTCCCTACGGTTTCAATTGGGGGAGACATGATGGATCGTTTCGCAGCCGTCTTGCTGACAGGACTGATCTGTCTGGTTGCACTTGGACAGTTTTTTCAGGTGATCACACGCTACGTTTTCCAGATCCCCGTGATGGGCCTTGAGGAAACGATGCTCTATCCGACGATCTGGCTCTACATCTTTGGTGCGATCAACGCGTCGCGCGAGAACACCCATATCCGCGCCAACGTGCTCGAGATCTTCCTCACATCCGAACGGGCCCACACGATCCTGGCTATTGTCGGCGAAATCATCAGCCTGATCGTCGGCCTTTGGATCCTTGGCTGGGCCTGGGACTACACCAAGTACGCATGGCGCGTCTGGCGCGAAAGCCCGACGCTCTACATCCCGACCTTTTACTCGGATGTCGCGCTGCTCGTGGGCGTGACACTGATGATGCTCTACACCGCCTGGCATTTCATCCGGCACATCCTCACCTTGAAGAACGGAACTGTCGCATGATCGAGATCGCGCTCATTGCAATCGCTATTCTGGTGATCACCCTGACCCTCGGCGTGCCGCTGCCCTACTGCTTCGGGGCTGCCTTGATGGTCATGTATTTCATCGGCGATGTGACGATGAAGGGCATGATGCTGTGGGGCGTTCAACAGCTCGGGAATCCGGTCCTGCTGGCGATCCCGCTGTTTGTTCTGGCTGGCACGATCATGTCCGAAAGCGGCATCGCGGCGTCACTCTTAAGGTTTGTGAACGCATTCGTCGGCCACGTCCGCGGCGGCCTGGGTGTCGTGGCGGCCGTCAGTTGCGCAGTCATCGGCGCCATTTCGGGGTCGGGTCTCACCGGCATTGCCGCCATTGGTCCGATCCTGATCCCGGAGATGGAAAAGCGTGGCTATCCGCGGGAATACGCGACCGCGCTGATCGCCAACTCATCGATCCTGGGGCTGCTGATCCCGCCTTCGGTCACCATGATCGTCTATGGCTGGGTGACCGACACCTCGATCCTTGCCTGCTTTCTTGCAACGCTCGGGCCGGGTCTTCTGATCATGCTCAGCTTCTCGATCATGAACCTGTGGATGAGCCGCAAGTTTAACCTGATCCTTGATGACAAGCCGACCTTCGGCGAGCTCTCCACCGAAGTCGCCAGGCGCGGCATCCACGCCTTTCCAGCGCTGTTGATGCCCGTCATCATCCTCGGCGGGATCTACGGCGGCATCATGACGCCGACCGAAGCCGCAGCCGTTGCCGTGATCTATTCGGTGCCGGTTGGCTTCCTGGTCTACAAGGGCCTGCGCCTCTCCAATTTCCTAGCGGCCGGCAAGGAGGCCGCCACCGCCGTCGGCGCGATCATGTTCATGATCCTCTTTTCCATGATCCTGAGCCAGATGTTCGTCTACGAAAGTATCCCGCAGCAGATCGTGTCGAGCATTTTCCTGATCACCGAAAACAAGGTCCTGCTGCTGATCTTCATCAACATCCTGCTGTTTCTGGTCGGCATGGTCGTCAACGACGTGACGGCTATCATCCTGATCGCCCCGCTGTTGCTGCCACTGATGACCGCCATCGGGGTCAGCCCGGTCCAGTTCGCCGCGATCATGGGCGTCAACACGGCGATGGGCGGCGTCACGCCTCCCTATGCCTCGATCCTGTACCTCGGCGCCCGTATCGGCAAGGTCAAGGTCACCAAGGTCATCCCGCCGGCGATGTTCCTGATCGTCACGGGCTATGTGCCCGTCGTGTTCCTCACCTCGTTCTGGCCCGACCTGTCGCTCTATTTGCCGCGCCTGTTCGGATATTGAGGCCGGCCTTCTTCAGACCATCAACCCACCAAAAGGAGAAACTCATGAAAACCGCAATCCTTGCCACCGCCCTTGCGACCCTGATGGCCGCATCGCCCGCCCTGGCCGAAACCCTCAAGATGAGCCATGTGCGCCCGCAGGACGCCACCGTCGATGTCGAGCTGCGCGCCTTTGCGGCTGCGGTTTCGCAAGCCACCGGCGGCGATGTTGAAATACAATTGTTCCCTGCCTCGGCGCTTGGCGACTACACCACCGTGCAGGAGCGGATCAGCGTCGGCGCGCTCGACATGGCGACACAGCCTGCCGCCGCCGCCGCCGACCGCCGCATGCAGATCTCCTCGTTTCCCTACATGGCCGAAACCTGGGCGCAAGCACGCAAGATCTACGGCCCCGGCGGCGTGGTGCGCGATGTCATGACCGGCCTTTATGCGGAACAGGACATCACTATGCTGGCTGCCTATCCGGTCTATTTCGGCGGCATTTCGCTCAACGTGGAAAACCCCAATCCGGCCAGCACCGAGCCGAACGGCATCAAGGTGCGGGTGCCCGGCATCAAGTCGTTCCAGCTGACCGGCGAAGCACTGGGCTACATCCCGTCGCCGATCCCGTTCTCCGAAGCCTTTACCGCCGTTCAGACGGGCGTCGTGGATGGCGTCATCGGCTCGGGTGCCGAAGGCTACTATGCCTCCTTCCGCGATGTCACCAAGACCTACATCCCCGCCAACACGCATTTCGAGGTCTGGTACATGATCATCTCCAACGAGAGCCTCGCGGCCCTTTCCGCGGAAGATCAGGCCGCCTTGAAAGAGCAGGCGGCGGCATTCGAAGCAACCCGCTGGACCGTCGCCGAAGCCGATCAGGGCCGCAACGAGCAGCGCCTGGTTGACGAACTGGGCACCACTGTCGCCAAGCTCTCGGACGAAGACCTTGCCGCAATATCCGCAAAGGTCCGCGCCGATGTCTGGCCTGCCGTGTTGGAAGATGTCGGCGTCGAATGGGGTCAGGCGATCCTGGACAAAGTGGCGGCTGCTTCCAAGTGAGAGCCAATACCGGGGTGGCGATGGCCGCCACCTCGGTGAACCTGTGAGAGACTTTCCATGACTTCGGACTATGCCATAATCGGCGGCGGGATTGTCGGCCTCTCGACAGCCTGGGGCCTGCTCAAGCGCGGTCTCCGGGTGACTGTTCTGGACGGCGACGATGGGTCTTTCCGCGCCAGCCGGGGCAATTTTGGCCTCGTCTGGGTACAGTCCAAGGGCATGAACCAGCCGCGCTATGCGCAATGGTCGCAGGCCTCTGCCGCCGCCTGGGCCGATTTCGCCGCTGAACTGGGCGATGCGACGGGGCATGATCTGGGCCTTGAGCAAAGGGGTGGCTACGACCTCCATTTCTCGGAGGAGAGTCTCGAAGCCACCGTCGCGAAATACGAGATCCTCAAGCAAAAGCTTGGCGGCAACTACCCCTACGAGGTGCTCGGCCACAATGCCCTGCGGCTTGAGGAACCGGCAATCGGTCCCAGGGTCGTGGGCGCAATCCTGCATCACCAGGACGGCCATGCAAATCCGCTCAGACTGTTGCGCGCGCTGGCCGACGATGTCCGCCGCCTTGGCGGAGTGATCCTCAACGGCAAGCGGGTTACACGCATCGACAAGGCCGACCTGTTCCGCATTTCCTGTGACGATGGCACCGAAGTAGAGGCTCGCAAGACGGTTCTTTCCGCCGGGCTTGGCGCTGCCGCGCTGGGACCGATGATGGGCTTCAAGGCGCCGATCAGACCGCAGCGCGGGCAGGTCATGATCACCGAAAAGCTTCCCAAACTGATCAATCGCCCCTCGCTGATAGCGCGTCAGGTCGACGAAGGCGGCATTCAGATTGGCGCCACCAACGAGGAAGTGGGCCTTGACGACACGGTCACGCAGCCCGGCCTGTCTGGGCTCGCAGCGGAAGCGATTGCCGCCTTTCCAGTGCTGGCAAAGGCCCAGCTTGTGCGCAGTTGGGGAGCCTTGCGGATCCTGTCGCCCGACGGATTGCCGATCTACCAGCAAAGCCCGGACATGCCGGGCGCCTATCTCGTGACCTGCCACAGCGGCGTCACCCTTGCCGCGGCCCATGCCCGTTTCCTGCCGGACTGGCTCGAAGGGGCGGACGCCGCGCCCGATTTGGAGGTGTTCAGTGAAGCCCGATTCAAAGTTTCGTGAAATCGGCCCGCAAACCGATCGGGTGACCGTTCGCTTCGGCTCCAGCGAGCTTTCCCTGCCGCGGGGCGAAAACCTTGCAGGTGCCCTGCTGGTGGCCGGCGTGATGCCGTTTCGCCATACCCCGGTTTCGGGCGCGCCGCGCGGACCGTTCTGCATGATGGGCGCCTGCTACGATTGCCTGGTCGAAATCGACGGGATCAACCGCCAGGCCTGCATGCTGCAAGTGACCGAGGGGCTCCAGATCGAAAGGCCGTCGATCAAGGGTGCCGGCAATGCATAGCGCCGACCTGATCGTCATTGGCGCCGGTCCCGCCGGCATGTCGGCGGCCCGCCGCGCCGCCGGTTCCGGATTGTCGGTCCTGCTGCTCGACGAACAGCCGGCGCCGGGCGGGCAGATCTACCGCGATGTGGATCGCGCCAGCAAAACCCGCGGCGCCATTCTTGGCAGCGATTTCACCGACGGCCGGATCCTTACGCGGGGGCTGGCGCACGACAACATTACCCACCTGAGAGGTGCGGTCGTGTGGCAGATCGAGGAGGCAACCCGCGTCAGCTTTACCCGGAACGGCAAGGGTGAATTCGCCGAGGGCAGGCGCATCCTGCTGGCCACGGGGGCGCTGGAACGGCCGATGCCGGTGCCGGGATGGACCTTGCCGGGCGTGATGACCGCCGGCGCGGCACAGATCCTGCTCAAGCAATCGGGCATTGCCTGCGAGCGTGCCGTCCTGGTGGGGTCGGGGCCGCTTCTTTATCTCGTCGCGACCCAGATGGTGCGGGCCGGTGTGCCGCCCCTTGCCCTTGTAGAGACACAAACGAAAGCCGATCTGGCACGATCGCTGCGACATGTCGGCGGTGCGTTGCGCGGTTGGCCCTATCTTCTCAAGGGACTCCGGATGTTATGGGAATTGCGCCGCGCCGGCATAGCCCGCCATGTCGGCGCGTCTGACATCGCTGTCGAAGGCGACCGGAGCGCAAGCGGCGTGACGTTCCGCGTTGGCGGCACCGAGCACCGGATAGCCTGCGACACCGTGCTGCTGCACCACGGCGTCGTGCCGAATACCCAGGCTGCGCGATCCATCGACATTCCGCACCGATGGGATGACCCACAAAACTGCTTTGTACCGGAATGCAACAAATGGGGGCGTACGGCCGTCTCCACCATTTTTGTTGCAGGCGACGGGGCCGGCATTGGCGGAGCAAAAGCCGCGGCCCTTGCAGGCGAGATCGCTGCGCTCGAAATGGCCTGTGATCTGAGCAAGATGACGAAAAAGGACCGTGATGCCGAAGCCCGTCCGTTGCGAAGGGGCCTCGGCGCTGAATGCGCCGCCCGGCCCTTCATCGACGCCGCCTATCCGCCCTATGCAGGCGCCCTTGCGCCGGCCGATGACACCATCGTCTGCCGGTGCGAGGAAGTCACCGCCGGCGACATCAGGCGCACGGCCGGGTTGGGCTGTCTCGGTCCCAACCAGGCCAAGGCCTTTGTCCGCGCCGGAATGGGACCCTGTCAGGGCCGCTACTGCGGACTTTCGGTGACGCGGATCCTGTCGGACACCAACGGCATTCCGCCCGATGAAACCGGCTATTACAGGATCCGCCCGCCGCTCAAGCCGGTGACATTGGGCGAAATCGCCGCATTGGCGGAGCATGAAACAGCTGAGGTGGGAAAATGATCGAACGGCTGGAAACCGGACAACGCATGAGCAAGATCGTCAGGCACAACGGCGTCGCCTATCTGTGTGGGCAGGTCGGGGATGGCGAAACCGTCGCGGAGCAGACACGCGACTGCCTGTCGCGGATCGAACGGCTTTTGGCCATAGCCGGATCTTCCCCGGACCGTATCCTGCAAGCGATCATCTGGCTGTCCGACATGAAAGATTTCGACGAAATGAACGCGGTATGGGACGCCTGGGTCCCGCACGGCCACGCGCCCGCCCGCGCTTGCGGCGAAGCGCGATTGGCGCGTGACACACTCAAGGTCGAGATTATTGTGACTGCCGCATATTAGGTAATTTCCCGGTAGAAGCGCCCGAAGGTCTAAAACAGGATTGTGTAATAGTTCCGTGGCCTTCTAGTCGCGCCCTGCTTACCTGGGTTCCGTCGCAAACTTTCTGTTCATCTGATGGCGTCATAGGTCTCGTCTGATTTCCAGATTACAGACCGAGTTTTGCGAAGATGATTGATTTCAAAGGCAGCCATCACCCGAAAGATGTGATTTTATATGCGGTGTTCTTCTATGTCCGATATGCCGTTTCGTATCGCGATCTGGAAGAAATTATGGTGGAGCGCGGCGCGGACGTCGACCATGCAACACTGAATAGATGGGTGGTGAAGTATTCGCCCCTGATCGCGTGCGCGGCCCACCGCCGGAAATCAACGACCAGCAGCTCGTGGCGAATGGACGAGACGTATGTCAAGGTCAAAGGCAAATGGGTCTATCTCTACCGAGCGGTCGACAAACACGGCAAAACCCTTGATTTCATGCTATCTGAGCATCGCGACGAAGACGCGGCCTCTACCTTCTTTGCCCGGACAATAGGCAACAATGGCTGGCCTGAGAAAGTTGTCATCGACAAGAGCGGTTCCAACCATGCTGGATTGCAAAACATGAACTGGTGGCTGCTGTTCCACGGCTGGTTTTGGCTAATAGAGATTCGCCAGATCAAGTATCTCAACAACATCATCGAGCAAGATCATCGTTTCATCAAGAAACTGACTCGACCGATGAAGGGCTTCAAATCCTTTTCATCGGCCTCTGCGACATTGGATGGTATCGAGGTCGCGCATATGATCCGAAAGGGCCAATTTAACGCAGAAGGAAAATCCGCCTTTCAACAATTTTCTGCACTCGCTGGATAACTGCGTCCGGCGATAGCCATATCTGCGACCATTTCAAAAATTTGCGACGGAACCACATCGCGGTTTACATGCGTGGCATCATTCAAATGAATGATGCACGGCACAGAGCTTCCTCCTAGTAGATTCTAGTCCCGCAATTTTGATTAGGATTCCAGTCGAGTTTCCGGAGATCTTATGGTGCGATTGTGAAATCGGTTGGTAAGAGTTTTGCCCCAAAAGCTACAGCTGTTTCAAACGGCGCTCGCGCGGCTATTGCAGCCAATTCGGCGCGTCTAGCGAACGCATGGACGCCGAGTGTCTCGGCAGAGGATAATCGACCCTCCCAATGGTTGAAGCCCGATGGAATCGGGCCAGATTACGAATATTATGATGCAGTCGGCGAGCAGGGTTTGACAGCCCAAACCGAACCCCTTGGAAATTTGAGAATGTGCGTTAGTGGCCTTGATGGAATACGGCCTCTAAGAGGAGGATGGAATGATTTACATTAGAACCATTTTGGATATCAAATTTGGCTTTCTAATCAGGGCTTTGAATTTTCTTGCTGTTTTGAGCCCGCTGCTGTTCATAGCATCGTTTTCCAACGCTCAAGATTCCGCAGCAAACAATCAACTCTCGTCATCGGGCGGTCCGCTAAGCGTTGATGTGCCATGGAAAATCGAGGGTAACCTCATCAATCCCAAGCGGGGGGCAAAACTAAAATGCTCTGTCGTCGACATGCTTTGCAACACAGGAGGCGGCATGGCTGTGGCGGTTGGCATTAATGCCGGGGTTGGCGGTGTTGCAAAGAGCGGAACTGAAAGAATAACAATAGGTGCCGCAGAGGCTCAGGATGCAATCGCCGTCACATGCGAATTGGAAGCTCCGGGCCTGAAAAGTGGGCCTGAATCGGTCAATACACAGCCCATCCCAGGGCGGTCTGCATCGTGTCTTATGCAAGATGATACCGGTAAATGGATTGCCCACGATCTTGTGGAAATGCAGAAAATCATGAGTGATCGCGCAAAAGCGCGCGCACAGGCCATGGCCGACCGTCGAAAACAAGTTGCCGCACAGCGCAAGACGCAGCAAGCAGAATATGACAAGGCCGAGGCAGAAAAGAAACGGCTTGAGGCGATCGCCAGAAAAAGGGCCGCCGATGCAAAAAGGAAGGCGGCTCAAGACGCAAAAAACAACAAATCAAACGAGCCGCTTATCAAGGGAAAAACCAGGGCAGAATGGGAAAAAATTTGGAAAAGCCTGGAGGACGAGACCGAAAAGACAGCGTTTGAGGGCTCTGCCTACGGAAGAGCAGGCATGAAATGGGAAAACAGACCCATCATTCATGCTCCTTACACACGACAACCGCCAGAATATTGTGAAAAAGATAAACACTGCACTTTTGGTCATTACCACGGCTTTTTAGGCCTTGAATATGATCAGGAGTTTCAGGGCAAGTGTATCGATAATGTTTGTCGTGAAAACCAGCGGACCAACCTTGAACCCAACGGTTCACCGTGCACTAGCACAGCCGAATGCGACAACAAAGGCTATGAAGGGCAATGTGTAAAGGGTGTTTGTAAATCAGTCAAAAGAGCCTCGTGTGAGACGCCTGGAACCAGAATAGCCTGCACGAACAGTATCACGGCTCAATCCGGCTATAAGATTTGTCGTGACGACAAAGTTTACGGAACTTGTTCAGCATCGATTGCTCCACCTACCAAGCTCACATCTGCCAAGAACAAGAAAACGACGACAACAAGCAAGACCAACCAAACCAATAGTCAGGATAAGTTTGCAGGTAAAACACGCGCTGAATGGGCAAAAATTTGGGCCCAAAACGCCGACAAGTCAGAAAAAGCTGCTCACGATGGGTCTCCCCAATATGGCGGCAAGGGCAAAAAATATGAAGATCGCCCGGTATTTCCTCCCCCGTCATTCGACCGGGAACCACCTGCCTATTGTGAAAAGGACGCACATTGCCAGATCAGTCACAACTACGGCCCAGGCAATATCCTCGAATCCAAGGAATACTGGGGCCGGTGTGTCAAAAATCGTTGTGTAGAAAACACGCTGACAAATATCGACACGCAAGGCTCACAATGCTCAACCGATAGTCAGTGTGATAACATCAAATATGCTGGCATCTGCACTAACAACAAATGTGTGTCATCCGAACGTAAGAAATGTACTTCTCCCGGGAAGGTTCTGACATGTAACGACCCGTTTACAGGTGATGCGGGTATAGCGATATGCGGCAAAAACGGCACTGTTGGAACATGCAAACCAAATTCGAGCTTTGCTTCAAACTTCAAAAATGCAGGCGCAGAATACAATAAGAACGCCGCAGAGTGGAATAAATTCCTAGCCGGGGTGGTGCCACGAAAGAATTCTGGTCTGACAGATGTCGATCCAAATAGATCGCTTTGTGAACATACATCGGAATGCTCGAACACCGATTTTACGGGCCGTTGTGTTCCAAATTCAAATGGAAAAAAAGTTTGCAAATCAACAAAACGCGGCAGCTGCCAAAACCCGGGTGCGGTTGAAAGATGTGTGCCGATGGCAAAGTGGCAAGGGGACGTGGGCTACAGTATGTGTGTCAAGTCTGAACGCGACACTCTGAAATGGACAGACTGTGTTGGTGCTAAAGCGATCAAGTCGTCGATCACAGAACTCAAACGTCAGAATAAATGGGGCAGCTGGGGAAGTAGCAATTGATGGCTATCACCTGGAATTGCAAACAGCAAAGTTGAAACAAATATGATTTTGCTGAAAACCCTTATAGCAACGTCGATTTTGGCAATCCTGTCTGAATTGAAAACATCGGAGCCTCCAGCGGAGGCTCCGAATATTTCCTATATTCTCGCTCAGGTCGTCCGCTCAAAGGAATTACGCATTGGCACACCAGCAAAACAAAAGGACGGCTCGCCGGAAGGCACCGTGGGCATTGCGCCAGACCAGCCCAACAATCCACGCAATGTGATTGAACAGCCAAGATTGGCCGAAAATGGCGGCACAGATCCAGGCACAACACCTGAAGGCACTGTCGCAATTGCTCCAGACCAGCCGAACAGCAATGTCCTTGAGCAACCAAATATTGCCCAGGCCACTGGCTCCGGGCTTCAAATGCAGGAACTGCGTATCGGCACACCGGCAAAACAAAAGGACGGCTCGCCGGAAGGCGTCGTGGGCATTGCGCCAGACCAGCCCAACAATCCAGGCAATGTGATTGAGCAGCCAAGATTGGCACAAATGTCATTTTTGCGTATGGAGCAACTTGCGATAGGTGAAGCCACCTCGGCCGATTCCGTTCGAATTGCCGTTGGCACTCTCACCTTTGCCGGTACCGACTTTACGCCAGTTCGCAATTCTGTCGGCCCTCTTCGCATGACAGGAACCGACAGGCTGCCGGAACGTGAACAACAGCGCGCCATCACCCGCAATGACAGACTGCCGTCAAGTGTGAAGGTTGCATTGTTGCGTGTGTCCCCGCTTGATAACGGGACCAATCCTTTTGATTCTGAAGATCTTCGACGGGACATAGAAACGGCAAGAGAGACCGGTGGCAGCACAACCACGACGCCAGAGACCGATGGCAATACAACCACGACGCCAATAACGCCGTCGCCCTCAACAGGGTTAACTATCGCAAATGGCTTGCCCTTTCAGGAACTCACCGGACCCGGGCCCGTGGATGGAATACTTGGCTTTGTGATTAATGGCGCTGGAGACACGCTTACGATCGTAGACGGCGGCCCGCCTCCGCCCGGCTTTTCAATCGTTCTGGCTGAAGATTTCGGTGGCGCTTTGGTCGCAGCAGATGGTGGGAGTTTTACTTTGGTCTCCACGACACCATCCAATCCGGTTTTGCTCGGCATTCCGGCAACTGCGATTGTCAAACGAAACTCTGATGGTACTTTCTACCAGATCAAATTTACACTGGGCCAACAGAACCCGATGATTATAAACTCGGTGACAGCAGATGACTGCGGAACCAGCTTGGCAGGGTGTCCATAGATGTTCTTATGATGATACTTCAAAGGTATTGTTCGATTTTCTAGATGCAGTTTAATTGAGATGACCTCGGAAAAAAAAGACGAAATTCACAAGCGCAACAAAGAGCTTGTTAATCAGATCTATGCCGGCGCTCTAAATCCTTCGACGTTCAATGAGCTTTTCAAAGCATGGGACGAGCACTTTGACGCATTAACTGAAACAGATCAGCGGACACTCACTGAGGATTTTAGCTGGACAGAAGAATTCGTCTCCCATTTTGAGCAGGCGGGTTTGTTTTTGGACAAGATCTCATATGAAAGGGAACCCTCCCTCTTCGAAAAGATTGAAACCATTCAAGCGGCCGTCATCCTGTGCCGACCAGACGGCATAATCTACCAAACCAATGAACACGCCGCTGCAATCAATTCCATATCATCTGCAAATTCAATCCTTGAACTTGCCTTTGACATGGAAACAGAAAGAATAATTTCAGGCCTACTAAAATTTTTGCGAAACGTTGAAGATCAACCCGAGGACAAAAAATCCGTTGTCCGTCTTTCTTCCGGCATGTCTGACGAACCATTGCTTTTTTGGGCTGAATATGTGGTGCGTGAGGACGGGTATAAAGCAACATCGAATAGCCGCTATTTGATGTTCAAAGCTATTTCACCGGTTTGGAGTGAGGGTATTGCAGAAGCTGTCGCCGCGGCATTTAAATTGACCGAAGCGGAAGTTGACCTGGTTCAAAACCTCTATCACGGGCTGTCCATTCGAGAAATTTCGGAATCGACGAAGCGAAGCCAGGCAACGCTGCGAACGCAATTAAGCTCTGTCCTGCATAAAACCGGCACCAAAACACAAGTTGAATTGGCTCGAATACTCTCCGGATTGGTGCAGATTTTTGCACAACAGAGTAGAAAAGATCCGAAACGCCCTCAGGAAGTCCAGATATTAAGACATCGAAAGCAAACAAGCAGATCGATCAAGATGCATGATGGTTCCAATCTGCAGGTGGTTGAATCCGGCGATCTTGATGGCGTGCCATTCTTTTTCATTCAGCTTTCAACGACGCCCACTTTGACCGATGAAATCATAGAAGCTCTGCATGGAAATGGCATACGGCTGATTTCACCCTATCGCTCCGGTGTTGGAGGTACGACAAAACAGAAAGTCACGCTCAACCCCGAAGTTTGGGTTCAATACTATCTCCAGGCCATGGAACATCTAGGCGTTGATCCGAATTATATCGGTGGGCACTGCTCGGGCGGAATATATGCGCTTCACTTGGCCAAGGAGCTTGGGAAACGGTGTAAACGCATTCTTCTCGTAGACACGGGAGCACCGCTGAAAACGGCCTGGATGGTAAACCAAATGCCATCAGCACCCAAGCGACAGTTCCTTGCCGCTCGATATTTTCCCGCCGCCCTTAAAACGCCCTACCGGCTGGTCAAAGCGGACTTCTACAGTGGTAGTGAAGGCGAGGACCGGCTGGTGAGATATTTCTACGACGGCTCCCCGACGGATGAGCAGCTTTTAGACACAAAGGACTATTGGCAGATCACACGAGACAACCTCGACTACTGTATGCAAAATCCATTTCAGCTCGCCCGTGATGTGGCGCATTGGAGCCGAGACCACACTCCACTCTTGGAGGCTGTCTCCCAAAATACACATGTTCGATATTTTCACGGGGAAGACAATTATGTCCATCGTGCCGACAATATCCGAAAGCTATGCTCTAAAGATGCTAGGCTCTCAAACAATATTGTTCCGGGCCAGGCCCAATTGCTGATTTATGCGGAACCTGAATTGTTCGCCGGTGAAATTGCTCGGCTCTGCGATATCGTAAACTGAACGTCTCCTGGGTCACAAATGAGGTTGTGACCCTAGCGTACACCCTCTTGTCCCCACCGCGTCTGATTGGGACTTGCGAAACCTCTTGAGAAATGGATTTCCATTTGTACCTGCCGGTCCAGACGATTTGGAATACCAAGCCGGATCGTACCTTCTGGTAACCGCCATTCAGCATTCCTGATGAGTTCATCGCGCAGAACCGTCTGCGGAAAATCTGCGTCAAACTGACCCTCATCCTGTATTGACGGGTTGCCATAGCGTCGCGCCATAGCGTCGAGCACTTCACGGTAAAGCCTCTGCGAGGCCTGCGCATCTCCCGGCTCGGGGAAGGAAATGATCAAGCCAGATTTGACAATTCTGCCGTTTTCACTTGTCAGGAAAAGCCTCTGACGTGCATCAATTCCATCCAACCAGAGAACTTCATACACAATCGTGGGGCCACGCTGGCTTCCGCCTTCAATCGCGCCATCTCTCAGAGTTTGAATAGCACCCTGTAGAGACATTCCAGGTGCGAGTGCTGCAAGACGCACGTCTTCAGGACTGTCAGAAGAAGCGAATTGATAGCCTTGAAGTTCAGGCTGCTGAGCGGGTGTATTGGAAAAACGGTGCCTGAAATAGGCCCGCACATTATAACTCTGAGTTTGTGTGGTCGCGTCCCTCGAAGTGTACTTACCCTCCAGCCCAAACGTATTGCTGGCTGTGGCATAGGAATAGCGAAGGCCTGCGTTGTGGGTTAGGGTGTCAGCAGAACTACCGTTGTGGTTGTCGTTGAAGAGAAGTGCGTAATCGGCAGACAACGCGTGATTCCCCTGCTTGAAGCCGAAGGCGATACCACCGCCATACTGCCAGACCTCACCACTATTTCCAGCCGTTCTGTTAAAGCTGACTTTAGGCGCGATATGATATTGGAGACTCTTTTTCAGCCCAGAGAAGTCGAGCGCCACATTGGCAGTGCTCGTATCACTATCCTGGTTGGAAACCAGATCATCAACCCTGGTATGGGACAGCCCCCAGAGAAGGTTTACACCGCGCCCAATAGGCTTGGTAAAGTTGCCGGTACCCGAATAGGTGACCGTGTGTGATGAACCGCTATGCGTCGCAGTATCTTTGACGAGGGCTTTGATTGAACCGCTCGTCCCGTTGCCCAAGAACGCAAACGGACCCACAATGTCTAAACCATAGGTATAGGAATTTGTAGGATCATTAGATTGCAGTGCCGTTGTATATTTCTGCAATCTGCTCTTCAGGCGCTGGCCGTTTTTCAAACGATAAGTAGCGTCAAACTGCAACTTCTCATTGTTTGCCGTAACCGCGCCACCGCGCGGCGCAAAATTTCTATCATAGCGCTCATATACAATGTTCCAAGTTAGCGGCAAACGTCGATTGCGACCAGACAGCTTTGTATAGACGCCAAAGCCGGAGTTTCCGCTCCTGAAATCTGAAGCGCTTGTTCCACTGTCACCATACAAATAGCTCAGCTCACTTTCCAACTTCAAATCATTGGCCCCAGACCTCCAGCGCCTCTCAAATGCCAGACTGGAAACAAGTTGGTTCATCACAGGCAGACCAGCGGTAGAATTGGCTTTTCGGAATGAATGGGCAAGGTTGAGGCTCACATCACCATCTCGCCGTGCTGCAAGATAAGAGACGCCCGAAAACAACTCTTCCCCGAAATTGAAGTCG
>JBNKQT010000349.1:0-3771 GCA_050297115.1 Ensifer sp.
GTTGGTGTCGAAACCTATGCCAACTCGCGCCGTATGGAAAAGAGCTTACGTTTGCAGAATGCAGACCTGCTGACCCAGTACAATCTGATGGAAAGCGATTTGGCCCGGCCGAAGGTCAAGGAAGCCGACTTCCGCGGCAAAGCCAAGCATGTGGAATACAAGGCGCGCGACCATCAGCCCGCCATGCTCTGCACGCTGGTGATGACTGAAAACACCGATGCAAATGGCGTGAAGCGTTACCCGGTTGGCACAATGCCGGTTGTTGATCCCGACACTGGCAAGACGCTGGTCGATGAACTCGGCCGCATCTCCTACACAACCTCGGTCGCTTTCGGCCCCACCATCGGCAAAAACATCATCCTGGCATACCTGCCGCATGATTACTGCCAGATGGGCCGCAAGCTGAATGTTGAGTATTTCAACGAGACCTACCCGGTAGAAGTCGTCGGCATCGGCTACCAGCCGCTCTACGACCCGGAAAACAAGTTGCCGCGCACGTAAGTGTGACGGAAGACCTCCCAAGCTCAAGCCGCCGGTGGAAACACCGGCGGTTTTTTTTGTTTTCACCGGTGCTCGGCGATTGGCTGAATTTTGGCACTCTGAGGCTTGGGATGCGTGGTGACGTCTGCGGGGTTTCATAAGTCGAACTCTGCCACCTTCGGGGCGCTTTTAGTCCGTTCGGACTATGGTGTTGTCTGAGGGAATCCTGGAAACTTGCCAGCGGCGTGTTGTGTAAAAATTGAAAACGGGGAGTTTCATGCGCTTCCATTCTCCTGCCTGCGAAATGGCGCTTGCGGCAATGATTGTGTTTCTGCCCGGCCGCTCCGTTGCCGCTGAAGCGGGCGCTAATGACGCTGTATTGCGCTTTGTTGCCAACACATACACAGCAGACTGTGGTGAGCGCAGAGATAACGATGATCTGACCGATCTGGATGAGAGCTTTCGTATTTCGTTTGAAGACGAGCTGGGTGGTTTGCATGAAGGCACGCTTCACAAGATCATTTGTTATGCCGGGGCGTATAACGTTGTAAGCACGTTTGTGTTTGAGCACAGTGATGGCGAGATTTCGCCGATTTCCTTTGCTGTTCCCGAATTTGACTTTGTCTTTGCGAATGAAGAGAGGACAGAGCTTGAAGCGCCACCACGCATCGTGGGTTACTCGGCATCCCCAACACTCATCAATGCCCGTTTCGATCCGAAAACGCTGACCTTCGATTTCTATGAAAAATGGCGGGGAGCGGGAGACACATGGTCTGCCGGGATGTGGGCGTTTGAGCGGGGCCGTGTGTTCCTGAAAAAATTCACGATTGATCCGCTTTACCATGCGCCAGACGACGAGGCGTTGAACGCGCAGTCATACACAATCTACGAAGCGCCCCAGGCGCAATAAAATTGGAGAGTCCGATGAAATATCTCTCGCTGGCGGCGGTGCTGGCATGCGCAACCCCGACAATGGCCGCTGACGACTGGACGGTTGTGGACCTGCCAGACTATGCCGCCAATGTGGAATTTATCGCGATTGGTTCGGATGGTTTTTTGTATTCGGTTGAAACGAATGCGAACGGCATCGTGCTGAGCAGTCTCACCAAGAGTTACAGTTTTCAGCCGCGCGACCAGTGGACTGTCGATATATTGGCCCGCAACAATGTCTATTATCTGGGTACGGGCTGTGATGCATCTGTCGGCGACGACAAGGGTGTCTGGACCAAGGACAGCACAGGCCTCAATGTTGCGTTCATGCCCTCCCCCAATGCCCAGCCGAGCATAACCTGGCGCTTTCTGGACACCGACTTGACTTCCGGCAACGATTGTTAAAACAGGATTTCGAAATGCTACGATTTCTCGCAGTTTTCGCCGTTGGCGTCACCTTCGGCTTCGTCTTGAGCGGCAACGCCCAGGCGCAGGATAGTTCCGTCAAAGACTATTTCAACGCTGAGAAAAGCTGCTTCAGCCGGGAATATTCCAAGGCCCATATGGCCTCCCACCCGAAGCAGAAAGTGGATTTCATCCTGATCAACCACACAACTGCGGGCCAGGAAAAGGCATGGCTTGGCGCAATCACTCCGAAAGAGCCGGTGCGCGTGCTGCGTCTGCTTGTTCATGTGAAGGGCCAAACCCAGAACTGGGAAGAGTTTGCAGGTTGTGAATTGGGCGACAATACTGTTCATTGCTCCATGGAATGTGATGCAGGCCAGTTTTCCATCTCGATGCGTGACGACGGAAAGCTTTTGCTGAAACCGGCGAGCGAACTGTGGTTTACCGACTGTGATGCGGGAGAACAGGTGCTTGATCCCGAACCGGACGACAAGGTGTTTTTGCTAAACCCGAAGCCAATCGGCGAGTGCCTGCCACCACAATATCAATAGACAGAGCGGATGATGACAGATCAAGAAGCCACAGCCACACCAGTATCGAAATGGTACGACAACCAAACCATGTTGTTGGTCTGGCTGCTGGTGCTTTTTCCAGTGGGGCTTTTCGGGCTTTGGAAAACCAGCCTGTTTGATCTCAAGATCAAGGCTGCCCTGGCAGTGGGTGTGCTGGTTGCTTTCGCGCTCAATGGTTTTCAAATCATCGGCCCGATTTACCTTCTCATCCTCTTCCCTGCAGCCCTCTTTCTGCTTTGGAGGGATTCAGGCTTTCGCTCCCGCAAATTCTATGGGTTTGGCGGCGCTTGGCTTGTTGTATTGATGCTTGGCGCATTCGAGGCAAGCCAGCAACCAACCTATGGCGGTGGGGTGCAGTCATCAGGCCCATCATGTGCAGCTGTAATGACTGAAGGCAGTTGCACCTATTTCCGCGATGACGACTGCAATGTAATTGCACGGCAATGTGAATGATCTCAGCCTGGGTCAAAGCAACGTGCAAAACCGCATCGCATCATAGATCGCCGCATGGATATTACGGCTTGAGACAGCATCGCCTATGCGTATGAGATCATAATCCGCATCTACATTGGTTTGTGGAAGACAGGGCTGGCGATTGATAAGCTTGGCATAGTTCACAGCACCGAGATTACGTGATCCGGGCTTGAGCGCCAGATAAAGCTCGTCATTCGCCATCGTGCCATGCTCCACCACCACCTGATCCACACGACGCTCAACCGTGGTTTCGGAAAAATCGGAACCAAGAGTGGCGACCAGCACATTGCCATCCCGATGCACAGCCTTAAGCCGCGTGTTGATGGTCACACGTACATTCTTTTCAGCGAAAACGCGCGCGTAAGGCACATGGTTCAAACCGCCCATTTCGGGCGCGAAGAAGCGCTCCGGCGAAACCAGTTCCAGCTTCGAACCACTGGCCGCAATGACCTCTGCAGC
Organism: Ensifer sp.; assembly: GCA_050297115.1. Lineage (GTDB taxonomy): Bacteria > Pseudomonadota > Alphaproteobacteria > Rhizobiales > Rhizobiaceae > Ensifer_A. Next base: position 3,321 of record JBNKQT010000349.1, read on the forward strand.
CGACATGCCGGGATGCCCGCCATTGTCATCATAAGCCAGCACTTCATTGGCAGGTTTCACCGCACCGGAGAGGATATCCCAGCTGGAGACGACCAAGTCTTCCCCCATATCCAATGCCGAAGATTGCGCAATACCGCCTGTGGCAATCACCACCAGATCGGGATTGTGCTCCAGCACATCGGCGTCTTCAGCAAAAACTCCATAGTGTATTTCAACACCCAGTCGCTCCAACTCAGCCAGCCGCCAATCGACAATGCCCACCATTTCCTTGCGGCGCGGGTTGCGAATGAGAAGGTTGATCTGCCCGCCTGCCTGATCGGTCGCTTCAAGCACGGTCACTTTGTGGCCACGCTCTGCAAGCACGCGTGCAGCTTCCAGACCCGCCGGACCTGCACCCACGACAACTGCATTGCGCTGCTTCTCTGCCTTCGCAATTTCGTGCGGCAACACG
>JBNKQT010000350.1:0-6345 GCA_050297115.1 Ensifer sp.
AATATCGTGAATACGACGCAGGGTGTGAAGGAGTACAATGTCAACATGGCCGCAACGATCCTGACGGGTCTGGTGCCTCTGGCAATCTACTTCGTATCCGGGAAATACTTCGTGCGCGGCATTGCCGCTGGCGCGGTGAAAGGCTGATAATATGACAAGTGTATCCGTTAAAGACCTGACACTGTCCTTTGGAGCCGTAACGGTTCTGCAGAAACTGAATCTGGATATCGAAGACGGCGAATTTCTCGTTCTTCTTGGTTCTTCCGGTTGCGGCAAATCCACCCTGCTGAACTGCATCGCGGGCCTCTTGGACCCGACTGATGGCCAGATATTCATCAAGGGCAAAAACGTGACCTGGGAAGAGCCCAAAGACCGCGGCATCGGCATGGTGTTCCAGTCTTACGCGCTCTATCCGCAGATGTCGGTGGAGAAGAACCTGTCCTTCGGTCTTCAGATTGCCGGCATGGCGAAGGATGAGATTGCCAAACGCATCGCACGTGCGGCCGAAATTCTGCAGATCGAACCGCTCCTGAAGCGCCGTCCGTCCGAGCTTTCCGGTGGTCAGCGTCAGCGTGTTGCCATCGGCCGTGCGCTGGTGCGCGATGTGGATGTGTTCCTGTTCGATGAGCCGCTTTCCAACCTCGATGCCAAGCTTCGCTCCGAATTGCGCGTGGAAATCAAGCGTCTGCACCATTCGCTGAACAACACGATGATCTATGTGACCCACGACCAGATCGAGGCGCTGACGCTGGCGGACCGTATTGCGATCATGCGCAATGGCGTGGTGCAGCAGCTTGCCGATCCGATCACCATCTACAATGAGCCTAAAAACCTCTATGTAGCTGGCTTCATTGGTTCGCCCGCGATGAATTTCTTCAACGGTGAAATTGTAGAGAAGAATGGGGGCCTGGCCTTCACCTGTAACGGCGTGGAGTTCTCGTTGGCAGGCTACAATGCGCATGGCGAGTTGAAGGCGGGTACAAAGGCTGTCCTCGGCCTTCGTCCGGAACACATTCTTGTCGACGAGGCCAAGGATGGTGATGAAGTTCATGACGCCGTTGTTGATATTGAAGAGCCGATGGGTGCTGACAACCTGCTTTGGCTGAAACATGCCGGGCATACAATGTCGGTTCGAATCGCCGGTTCGCGCCGCTATAATCCGGGTGCGCATGTGAAGCTGGTCTTTGATATGGGGCTGGCGTCGCTCTTCGATGCGGAAAGCGAATTGCGCCTGTAACAGGTTTCAGGCCTTTTTGACCTGAACCGCAGAACCCCAAGCACACAACAATTCGCAGCCGATGTTGCGGATTGTTTTTTTGAAGATCTTTGCGGTACGTACATCAAAAACGGGAAATGACATGACCTTCGAAGCTGTATCGGATCAGGGCTACTCAATCGATCTTGCCGGAATGTGGCGGGTGGCGGAGGCGGGCTCCCGTGATGCTGCGGATATGGCCGTGCCGGGCGACGTGCATTCTGCGCTCTTTTCTGCAGGGCGTATTCCGGATCCTTATTTTGGGCGAAATGAATACGATCTAAGGCAAATTGCAGAAAAGGACTGGGTGATCGAGCGACGGTTCGAACTGCCTGAAGAAGAGCTTTTCGGCGCATGGTATCTCGATATCGACTATGTCGATACTATCGCGACGGTTCGTTTGAATGGCATCATTGTGCTGGAGGCAGCGAACTGCTTTCGCCGCTACCGCCCAGATGTGAGCCAGGCCCTGAAGGCTGGCGAGAATGTCATTAGCGTACAGATACATTCCTCCATCAAGGAGGGGGCGAGATTGCAGGCGCTTCAGCCTTTTCCGGTGCCCTACCACGAAGGTAATTCGCCAATTGCCAACGGCAATATGCTGCGCAAGCCGCAATGTCATTTCGGCTGGGACTGGAACATCGCGCTGGCTCCATTGGGTCTTTATGGCACCGTTGCAATCCGGCGCATGGTGGCTGCACGTGTGGAACATGTTTTGACACAGCAGGTGCACCACGAGGATGGCTCGGCCGAGCTGAAAGTTACCGTGTCGCTTTACGCCGATGCGCCAGGCGTTTTGCCTTTGCATATCGGGCTGGATGGACGCGTGGAACGGCTGGATTGTGCGGTCAATGAAGGGCTGACCGAGGTTTGCCATGTTATCCATTTGGACAGCCCCAAATTGTGGTGGCCTACCGGGGCAGGGGAGCAGACGCTCTACGAGCTTGTGGTGGAAACACCAGCTGAGACAGTTACACGCCAGATCGGGTTTCGACAGGTGGAACTATTGAGGGACGCCGATGAGGCGGGCTCGCGTTTTGCCTTCCGCGTGAATGGTCGTGAAATTTTCTGCAAGGGCGCCAACTGGATACCTGCGGATGCCCTGTTCTCTCGCACAAGCAGGGAAAAGACAGAAGCGCTTCTGCAATCGGCTGTCGATGCCAATATGAACATGATCCGCGTTTGGGGCGGTGGTTTTTATGAGGCAGATTGGTTTTATGACCTGTGTGATCGTATGGGTCTGATGGTGTGGCAGGACTTCATGTTTGCCTGCAATATCTATCCTTCAACGGAAGAATTTCTGGAAGAGGTGCGCCTTGAGGTTGACTATCAGGTCAAACGCCTGTCCTCGCATGCCTCGATTGTCTTGTGGTGTGGCGACAATGAATTGATCGGTGCACTCAACTGGTTTGAAGAAACGCGCGCCAACCGCGACCGCTATCTGGTTTCTTATGATCGGTTGAACCGCACAATTGAAACGGCGATGAAAACGGCCAACCCTGAACTGATCTGGTGGCCTTCCAGCCCGGCGTCAGGTGTCATGAATTTTGGTGACGCCTGGCATGATGATGGCTCTGGCGACATGCACTATTGGTCGGTCTGGCATGAGAACAAGGATTTTGCCGACTATCGCAATGTGACACCTCGCTTCTGCTCGGAATTCGGTTTCCAGTCCTATACTTCCATGCCGGTAATCCGCGAATTTGCGGGAGAGGGCGATTTGAATATTGCCTCTCCGGTCATGGAATCGCATCAAAAGAATATAGGTGGCAACGAACGTATTGCGGCAACCATGTTCCGCTATTTCCGCTTTCCGAAGGATTTTGAGAGTTTCGTCTATCTCAGCCAGATACAACAGGCATTGGCCATTCGCACGGCAGTGGATTTCTGGCGATCACTCAAGCCGCATTGCATGGGCACGCTCTATTGGCAATTAAACGACACATGGCCCGTCGCCTCCTGGGCGAGCCTCGATTATGGCGGCAGCTGGAAGGCGCTGCATTACCTGGCACAGCGGTTCTATCAGGACGTGAATGTGGCAATCATACCGGCCAGGGACGGTTCCAGGCTTGAATTGTCTGTCGTCAATGACACAGCTGAAGCAGTTGATGTTGAGGTGACAACATGGACGGTGGATTTGAAAGGGCGGCGCACGCCTTTCAAGACCTTCAAGGGCGGGTGCGGCCCGGATCGCGCTGATTTGTTGGGGGAAATCGACCCAGATGATGTGCCCGCCGACACGCTGGTTTTCTGGCATTTTGACGCTTCCAACGGCATGAAAGGCGAGGGGCATTATGTGCCGGGCACCTATAAGGCTTTGGATATGCAGCCATCCGGGTTGTCACTGACGGCGAGGATGACGGCAGACGGCGCCTACAATGTTGAACTGTCGGCTGCGGGGCTCGCGCTCTATGTGATGGTGGAAGCCGATTGCGCAGGTGCGTGGTCGGGTAATGTGTTTGACCTGGTTGCGGGTGAAAGCCGGATGGTGAAATTTACACCGTCGGACCCCAACCGCGAGCCGAAGTTCAAATTTTATGATCTGCACAGCTGCTATTCGCAGGACTGAAGAAAGAACGCTTACAACAAGGAAGATGAAACGATGACTGAATTTTCTTTTCAGCTTTATAGCGCTCGCAATTTCCTTCCATGGGAGGAAGTCTATTCCAAATTGGCGAAGGCCGGATACACCGCTGTTGAAGGCTTCGGAGGCATCTTTGGCGAGATGGACAAAGCGTCTGGCAAGGCGCTGAAATCCAGGTTGGATGCGCATGGCCTGAAAATGCCGACTGGGCATTTTGCAGTTGCCGCGCTTGAAACGCGCATGAAAGATCTGCTCGAATTCGTTGAAGCTGCGGGTGTGGAAACCATTTTTGCGCCATCGCTTCCCCCTGAAGAGCGGGTCAAGACCTATGACGGCTGGCGGAGCTTCGGAGAAAAACTCTCCGGTTTGGGCAAGCAGGTGAAGGCTGCCGGTTTCGATTTCGGCTGGCACAATCACAATTTCGAATTTGCCACTTTTGACAACGGAAAATCCGCAATGGACGCAATTTTTGAAACTGCGCCGGATATTTCCTGGGAAGTGGATATCGCCTGGATTGTGAAGGGTGGGGCAGATCCCTTTGTCTATATCGATAAGTATGGCGACGCCATCACTGCAATTCATGTCAAGGATCTGGCGCCCGATGGCGAGATGCTTGACGAGGATGGCTGGGCAGATGCGGGGCATGGCACTTTGCCGTGGACTGAACTCATGAAGGCCATTCGCGAGAAGACTGGCGCACGCCACTTTGTTGCCGAGCACGACAACCCGAACGACCTAGACCGCATGATCAGCCGTGCAATTGCCTCATTCAAGTCCTGGTAGGGGGAGACGAAATGTCGAAAGTTTATGGTGTTGGGATCATTGGCTGCGGGGTTATTTCCGGTGCATATTTCAAGCTTATCCCATCCTACAAGAATATTCAGGTTGTCGCATGCACTGACTTGAACATGGTGGCCGCGCGGGCGCGGGCAGAAGAGTTTGGCGTTGAAGCGCAGGACATGGAGAGCCTGCTCGCCAATCCTGCTGTGGATGTGGTGGTGAACCTGACCGTGCCGAATGCCCATTTCGAAGTCTCCAAACGTGCATTGGAGGCAGGCAAACATGTCTATTCGGAAAAGCCATTTGTCCTTTCGCTCGAAGAGGGCAACGCGTTGCGGCGCATCGCCGACGCCAAGGGCCTGAAAGTGGGTTCTGCACCGGACACCTATCTTGGCGGTGCACACCAGATGGCGCGTGACATGATCGACGCTGGCAAAGTTGGCAAGATCACCTCCGGCACGGCGCACGTCATGTCGCCCGGCATGGAAGGCTGGCACCCCAACCCGGATTTCTTCTTCCAGCCGGGTGGTGGGCCGGTTCTCGATATCGGGCCTTACTACATCACGAACCTCTTGAACCTTGTTGGCCCCATCAAGCGCGTTGTCGCAACCGCAAACAAGGCGCGTGCAACACGCACAATTGGTTCAGGGCCGCGGACCGGTGAGGTTATCCCGGTGGATGTTCCCACAAACTACCATGCCATCTTGGAGTTTGAGAGCGGCGCCAGTGTTGCCTTTTCGGCAAGCTGGGATGTCTGGTCACATGGCCACGCCAATATGGAGCTTTATGGCACGGACGGCGCTCTTTATGTGCCTGACCCGAACTTCTTTGGCGGTGAACTGCAATATTGCGGCGCAGAGCGGAATAAGGCTGAACCGGTTAAGCTGTGGGATCACCCGATGACCGTACCCAATTGGGATTCGCCCAATGGTAAACTGTCCAACTATCGCGGTGCTGGTCTTGCAGACATGATGAACGCTGTTGAAACCGGCGGTGACTATCGGTGCACACTGGATCGTTCTCTGCATGCCGTTGAGGTGATGCTGGCGATTGTCCAGTCGGCAGAAGAGGGCCGTTTTGTCGACATCACGACGCCATGCACACAGCCCGAACCATTTGGCCCGGATGAAGCAAAAGCGCTTCTGAAATAGAAACGGCTTTCAATCAGGGGTTCGCGTTTGCTGGCAGACGCGAAATCCCCCGCATGCTTGTCCCCGAAAAGACAACTGCGGTGCGTGAATGAACCAGAACCAATCCCTTGGTTCTCAGCAAAACAGAGTGGAAAAATGATCCGTAACCCGATCCTTCCCGGTTTTAACCCAGACCCCTCGATTTGCCGTGTGGGCGACAACTATTACATCGCAACTTCAACATTCGAGTGGTATCCGGGTGTGCAGATCCACCATTCGCGGGATCTCGTGAATTGGACGTTGGTGCGCAGGCCTTTGGAACGGGATTCGCAGCTGAACATGCTGGGGAACCCGGATAGTGGCGGCATATGGGCACCTTGTTTGTCTTATGCAGATGGTCTGTTCTGGCTGGTTTATACGGATGTGAAACGGCTGGAAGGGGCTTTCAAGGATGCACATAATTACATCGTGACTTCACCTACAATCGAGTGTGATTGGTCCGATCCAGTTTATGTCAATTCGTCGGGTTTCGACCCTTCCTTGTTCCATAATGAGGATGGGCGGAAATGGTTCATGAACATGCAGTGGAACCATCG
>JBNKQT010000351.1:0-3114 GCA_050297115.1 Ensifer sp.
CCAGAAGTGCGCGGCGTCAGACAGGCGCGCGCGCACAACCTTGCCATTGCCGTGCATGATTTCCTTGCCACCATCGCTCGCCTCAATATTGGCAATCAGCATGAAATGGTTGGACAGCGCCTCGCCACCATGCTTGCGACAGACAAAGCACTTCTGGTTCGTCTTGATGGTCAGGCGAATGATTTCATCTGGAATATCGAGAAACTCTTCCTCGAATGTACCTAGAAGCACATGCGGATATTCAACAAGGCCGGAAACCTCGTCCAGCAGGCCCTCATCCTCCACCAGATCAAGGCCATTGGCGAAAGCCAGGTTCTTGGCATCCTGAAGAATGATTTCCTTGCGACGTTCGGCGTCCAGCACAACCTTGGCCTTTTCAAGGGCCGCCACATAGTCGTCAAAACGCTTCACCTGAATGGCATCGGGCGCATGGAAGCGGTGACCATAGGTGATGTCGGAGGCGGTAATGCCATCGACATCAAACGGAATGACCGAGGTTTCTTCGCCTTCCACACCAAAGGTGCAGATGATGGATTGCAGCGGGCGCACCCAGCGCAGGCTTCCGGGCTTGGCAGAGGCCACGCCGGAACGCATGGATTTCGGCCACGGGAAATTGCGGATGATGCCCGGCATTGCCTCGGTGATGATCTCCTCAGCCGAGCGGCCAGCCTTCTTGATCACCGCCACATAGAAATCACCCTTCTTGGGGTCGTTCTGCACTTCGGCTTCGTCAATCGAAGCGAGACCCGCACCGCGCAAAAAGCCTTGAATGGCCTTTTCCGGCGCGTCGGTGCGCGGACCTTTGCGCTCGTCGCGCGTATCGGCAGAGCGCGGCGTGAGGCCGCGAATATCCAGCGTCAGGCGGCGCGGCGTCCAATATTCCTTCGCACCCTCATAGGTCAGACCAGCCTCGACAAGTGCATCGGTAAGCAACTTTTTCAGGTCGCCCGCAGCCTTGCGCTGCATGCGTGCGGGAATTTCTTCGGAACGGAGTTCGAGCAGTAGGTCTGGCATGGGTAATCGGCTTGCTGATTGCTATGAGAAATAGTGCGCGGGACTTAGCAAGATAGCAGCGGCTTGTCACCTAGTTACGCCAATAAATGGCGATACGGCCTACCAGCCACCACCGCCGCCGCCGCCACCGCCACCGCCGGAGGAGCCGCCACCGAAGGAACCCGAAGACGAGCTTTTGGGTGGAGGCGGCAGGCTGGAGACTGCAGACGCGGCCATGGATGAGGAAATGTGGCGAACACCGCGGCTGAAAGAGTCATAGCGATTGCCGTGATACCAGGCTGGCTGGTAAGCAGCGGCTTGGTTGGCGGCGGCCAGCCACTTTTCAAATGCCTCGTTCCACGGTTTTTCAACACCCAGCGCCACGGCATATGGCAGCAGCGTTTCGAAATGGCGCGGCGACATTTCCGGCGCGCCGGCCATGTTCATGCGGTCTTTTTCGGCAAGTGTCAGATATTGCCGCAACCCGTCGATCCCGCCCATCAGTTTCGCGCCCAGCGGCGTTGGTGCCCCCATGATGAAAACGAAGATGATATTGGCAACAACAATGCTGCACATTGCCAAAATGGCGGGCAATTCGCCGGTTGCCTGAAGTGTTTCGCTGACGGCTGCAAATATCAGGCCGATCAGGCCCAAGCCTCCGATCCCCAAAACCCCGATAATAACAATCACAGCCACCTTTTTTACGAGGGACGCATTGGTGAGGCCGCGCCCGAACACGCCCGCAAAAATGCCGACAATGCCCGCCAGCAAGTTCGCAAAAATGGTGGTGCCAATGCCGTTTTCGGTAAAGCCGCCAAAGAAGAAAATGCCAGCGAAGGACAGCACCGAAAGTGCAACGCCTGCGGCAATATAGAGTGCATTTACACGGTAATATTTATCGCGGTGCTCTCTTTCGATTGCGGAAACGAAATCGGAGCCGAGATTTTGAACCGACACGCCGTTGGATTTGGCAATGCGAAAGCCGTCATCAGCGATGCGAACCCGTTCGAAAATGACCGCCTCGCCCGGCGGCAACCCAACGGCGCGTGCGCCCTTCACAACGCGCATGGTAACGTCGGAATCCAAATCTTCCAGCGTAATGAGGCCTTTGACTGCCAGATTGATGCAGGCGGCCGAAAAAGCATCCCACTTGCCACCGCCAAAACCTTTGCCGTCAACATATTTCACCAGCGCCGGTGAAAGACCATCAGGGGCATCCCAGCGCGGCACCATGACACCGCGCGGCGGGTCGCGCCCCGCGACAGACCACGACCAGCCATACCAGCCCCAAACCAAAAGCGCGCCAACCAACCCCAAAACCCAATTGCGATTATCGCGCCACCACCAACGCGATTCGTCTGTTGAGGAGGGTTGGTTGATCGTGCCGCGCGGGACACTGATAGAGAATGTCAGTCCCTCGTGCACGCCCAAGGGCCTTGTTGTTTCAACGATCACCTTGCCGCCTTCGCGCCGGGTCTGGGCGTTGCTTTGTGTACTGCCATAAGGGCCGGTGTAATAGGAAATATCTGTCGGCCTGGCATTGCCGGGCAATGTCACCGCAGCAATTGCCTTTTCAATCGGGAACACCCAGCCGTTGCCGGTCACGTTCCAGTATAGTTCCTCGCGATCATCCCAATAGTTGATCTGGCGACCGGTCGTGTAGGTAAAACTATAGGTGTGCAGTCCTTGCGAAACATACTTGTCAGCACTCCCGGCATAGATACGGATACCGTTGGAAATGCTGTCCGTATGATAGGGCTCGGGCCCGTTATCGCGCTGAACGGAAACAAGATTGAAATCGACTTCACGGATACGCCCGGTTTCATCCTGAAAGGTCAGCGGAAAATCGCGGTAGATACCGTGGTTGATTTCATCGTTTTCCGCATTCACCGTGATGGTTTCCACCACGGTCATTTTGCCGCTCTTGTCCACCGTGATGTCGGAATAGAACGACTGTATGACTTCTGCGGCATGAACCTGCGCTGCAAAAAGAAAGCTCAACAGCACAGCTGAGACAATCGCCAGCAAATGCGCGCGTTTCAGTTCATTGCGCAGCAGGTTCATCATTCACGCCTTTCAAATTCCACACCCAGCGAGGACAGTGCATCCCAGTAGCCGGGA
>JBNKQT010000352.1:0-3421 GCA_050297115.1 Ensifer sp.
GGTTGAACGTCCTGGCTTCTCGCTTGGCGCATCGATCATCCGTGCGTGGGCAAACCCGTTCAGCCCGCTTGGAACACCGCTTGTGGATGCCGAAAACGCGGCAGAAAGCATTGATGATTTTCTGGAAGCACTCGGCAAACCGGAAGCCAAATTACCATCCGTTCTCGTTCTTCCAGATGTCCGCCTTGATGGTCAGGCAACCCAGCTTTTCCGCGCTATTGCCATGAGCAAAAACCTGCCCGTAACGCAGGCCGCCGAATATGAGCGACCAAAGCTGGAGAGTCTTCTTGAAGGCGAAACCTATCTTGCGAATTCGATTTCAGGAAAGCATCTGCGCAATTTGGGACGCCTCTGGCGCAAGCTGGAAAACGAAGGTGAGGTTACATACAAGGTCGCCCGTCAGCCGGAGGAAGTGCGCCTGCGCACAGAAGAGTTCCTGCTGCTCGAAGCCAATGGCTGGAAAGGCCGGAAACGTTCAGCCCTTATGAATGATCGCTACCGAGCTGCCTTCGCACGCGAAGCCATCAACAATCTGGCCGAGACCGACAATGTCCGTATCCACACCATTGACCTGAATGGTCAAGCCATCGCCTCACTGATCGTATTCCTCAAAGCCGGTGAAGCCTATACTTGGAAGACCGCCTATGACGAAGCCTATGCGGCCTATTCACCAGGCGGCCTGCTCATGGCTCAAGTCACTGAATGGCATCTGGATGACGCCAACATCGTGCGTACCGATTCCCTGGCAACGCCCGACCATCCGCTTATGGCCCGCTTCTGGACAGAACGCTACCAAATGGGAACGGTCGTCATCGGTCTGAATCCCAACAGCGATCGCGACATCCGTCAGGTGGCCTCTCAACTCCACCTTTACCGCAACACGCGCAACGCTGCCCGCAGTTTGCGAAACCGCATCATGTCGCGGCTTCACAAATAATCTATTGCGCCACAGTTGCAGGCGTCTCACGCAGCAAACGCCGGATAATCTTGCCCGTCGTCGTCATTGGCAGGCTGTCGATAAATTCGATCTCGCGCGGATACTCATGCATGGAAAGGCGTGTCTTTACCCATTCGCGAATTTCAGCCTCCATCGCCGGGCTGGTAACATGTCCTGGTTTCAAGACAACAAACGCTTTTACAATCTCGGTGCGCACCCGATCAGGCTTCCCGACAGCCGCAGCCAGTTGCACTGCCGGATGGCCCAACAGGCAATCTTCGATCTCTCCAGGACCAATGCGATAGCCCGATGATGTAAGCACATCGTCATCCCGTCCGAAAAACTCAAAATACCCCTCTTCATCCATCACGCCCTGATCGCCCGTGCGCATCCAGTCGCCGATGAACTTCATTTCGGTTGCTTGGGGGTTATTCCAATATTCAAGAAACATCACCGGGTCAGGCCTGCGGATCGCCACCTGTCCTGCAACGCCTGCAGGGCAGATATTGCCCGCCTCATCGACGATTGCCACCTCATGCCCCGGTACGGGTTTGCCCATGGAGCCCGACTTCGTCACACCATATTCATGGCTTGCCGCAAGCACAAAATTGCACTCCGTCTGCCCATAAAACTCATTGATGGTGATCCCCAGCGCATCCTGCGCCCATTGATAGGTCTCGCGCCCCAAGGCCTCCCCCGCAGAACCGACCGTGCGCAATTGCAAATCATATGTTTTCCGGGGGTTCTTTACCGGCCGCAAAAGCTTCAACGCTGTTGGCGGGATAAAAGCATTGCGCACCCTCATCTCCGCCATAATGCGATAGGCAAGGTCTGGATCAAACTTCTGGGCCGGAGATGAGACCACCGGCACGCCCAGCATCAAACCCGGCATCAGGCAATTCAAGAGCCCGCCTGCCCAGGCCCAGTCGGAAGGCGTCCAAAGTTTGTCACCCCCTTGTCCCAGTCCGGGATGGGCAAACTGCATACCCGGAATATGCCCCGCCAGCACCCGATGCCCATGCAGCGCACCCTTCGGTGGGCCGGTTGTGCCCGACGTGTAAATCATCAAGGCCGGATCATCCGGCCCCGTATGCGCCACATCAAAACTTTCCGACTGTCGATCAACGAACCCCTCAAGGGTCAGTGCACCTTCAACACCATCGCCAACGACAACAACCAGTTCCAGTTCAGGCAGATTTGCACGCAAACCCTCAATCTTTGAATATCCAAAGCCATTGGTCACCAGTACCCGCGCGCCAGCGTCACGCAGCCTATATTCCAGCGCATCCGGCCCAAAAAGCAGTGCCAATGGCAACGCGATTGCGCCAAGCTTGTAAGTACCCGCATGGGCGACAACAGTCTCAAAAGACTGCGGAAGCAGAATAGCGACCCGATCGCCCCGCACAATGCCATGCGCCTTCAGCCCATTGGCAAACGCATTCGACCGCGCGGAAAGAGCGCCATAACTCATTGATTGATGATCACCATCCGGCGAATAATGTTCCAGGCAAATGCGGTCCGGGGCCTTGAGCGCCCATTGGTCGCTAATCACCTCCCCGATGTTAAACCGTTCAGGGATGTCCCAGACAAACTTGTCGCGAAGCTCTTCGTAACGATCACCTTGCGGTAATAGCATATGCACAAATCCTTTTGTGCACCGCACATATCACCTTTGCTATACGCAAAGCAACGCAGACCGCTCACAACCGCCTGTGGCCTCATTGACGCAGCATGTTCTTTTGAATTGACCAAAACAGAAAAAGCTGCGACGCCTGCTGCGATGGTTTTCGAAAAGCGGCAACGCGATTCGAATGAAAAGGGAATACGGTGCGCGGCTGGTCTTCCAGGCGCAATTCCGTAACTGCCCCCGCAACTGTAAGCGGCGAGCGAAACCGGACAATCCACTGGCATAAATGCCGGGAAGGACCGGACAAGCGACAACCCGCAAGTCAGGAGACCTGCCATCGACTGTCAACTCAACCCGGGCGGGGCGCTCCGGAAAGGATGAAAGCATGGCACGGCACAATTGCCCGAAATCGCTGTCTCTTCCCGCTCCCCGCATAATGCGCGGCGGGCGCCATGAGCATCGATCATATCCTGAATAAGCTTCAAACCAGAACGTCTACCCCGGAACGCGCCAAAGAGCTCGGTCAGCTCGGCTACATGCAATGGCTCGCGGGTCTGCCGGTAAACGCCGACTACGTCTCCTCGGCAATTTACGCCTACGACATGAGCGAACCGATAATGCACACAGATCCGGCAGTAGCCGCTTTCTGCGAACTCCTAGTCGCATCCATCGAAAACCCGCTCACACCGCTAGACCTGTCGCTGCCCAAACCCCGCCGCCGCGGCGGTGCAAAAGAACGGCGGATGTCGCTTTAGGTATACCGTCAGCTCAGACTTTGGGGCTCGATGAAACTTCGAGCCTTCAAGGCTCGCAAGCAAAACAACCTCAAACGGGCATCAAAACGGCAAAGGCTGAAT
>JBNKQT010000353.1:0-5190 GCA_050297115.1 Ensifer sp.
CCTCCCGCTGGAACCCGAAAGGGCAACTCAAATAACTCCCGGTGAACTATAAACACGCTCAAGGGGGAGCCTTCAAGCCTGCATTTGGGTCCCATCCAGGGGGTACGGGGGGAAGGCTCGGCTCCGCTGTACGTAGAATACCATTGAGATGTGTGACCCCAAATTTTAGTCGGCGAGCAATTCTCAATGCACCGTCACGCTCACCCCGTGGCCGCCCATTATGTCCGGCCCGACGATCTTGACGAATTGGTCAAACAATGGGGTCTTCTTGACCAGCCGCTCCCTAAACAAGCCCGCCCTGCTGTTGGCCTCGGCCCCATCATCAAGCAACCCAAGCCAAGCCATTGGACGGACCACATGCAGCGCCGCGAAGAGAGCCGCCTCACTGCCCGGTGTTGACCAATGGGGAGCCTTGAAGAGGTCCACTGGCACGAGCCACTGAGCCAGCTCTTCAACCTTGACCCAGCGGCCAAGGCGGTTGCCAATGACCCCGAGGAAGTGCTCAATGTCCCAGAAGAGCGTATTGGTCTGCTCGTCGGCACCGAAAGGTGAAGCCATCATGTAATCCATGCAGATGGCCTGAAGCTCTCCGTAATGTCCCAGCATGGCCTTGCCTGCTTTGGTCAACACAGCTTTGCCCTTGTAATGGCGCATGAGTCGTGTGCGGATAAGCACTTCATGCATGACAGAGAGTGGCTGGAAGTCAGGCTCGTTGAGCACCTTATTGACTGCATAAAGGTCCTCCGGCTTGTAGCCAGGCCACTCGAAGTCCTCGGCGGCCCACTCAACGAATTTGCGGTGAAAGTTGCCGATTGCTTTGGTCAGTGGGATGCCGCCGTGGTGGTGAGCATGTTGCAAAACCTTCATGGCGTTGCGGCACATTGGGGAGGCTTGAAGATCGGCCACAGGGAGGGTGGTTTGGTAGAATAGCACTGGGGAGAGCGATGAGGGTTGGAGCATGATTTACATTATTGCTACTTCGCGCAAAATCCATCTTGTTTTGTCTAGGCGTTCCATGGCGGACTGCAAATGGGTATTAGCGTCATAGTCGCTACGGAAAATTTAAGGGGAGAGGCAAAAATTGGAACCAATTAATTTTGCTTTCGGAGCAGTGAGTGTTGCTGCCAGCTTCATTGGCATATGGCTCGCCACTAGGGGTGTCGGTGGGCGCATAACAGGCATTGTCGCACTAATTCTTTTTGGCGGAACTGCTTACTACCTTGCCAACGAGGCAGCTACAGCGAACGCAAAACTACAGCTCACGTATTCAACTGCAAGACAAGCAAATAGCCTGATCCAAAAGAGAGGCACCAGTTTCACCGATAACGGATTTGTTCTAGCGGCGTTGGCTTTTCTTGAAGCACACGAACAGGAATACCCAGATTCATATGAAAGAGCAAAAGCCATTTGCGAGAACTATGGATGCACAAAACCTCTGCCTGATTTACGTGACAGCTACAATGCAATCGACGCGGCTTCCGCCATGTCCGCACTATTGGGAGGGATAGCCATAATGTCGGATAGATAGTTGGAACAATAGCTCGGGGTGAATGAATCTTGACTCTTGCCCCCACGCCCACCTTTTGGTACACAACACGCTAACGGCTTTCCGATTCACCTTTTTGAATCAACGCACTAAGGCCGAACCTAGTGGCCTCCTGTCGGGCGCGCCATTTTTTTCCGACAAACTGCCGCCAACGTCCTGTCGGGCTTGCAAACCCTAAAGCTTCGAACCTCTTTCCGTCCCTATTGACTGTCTGCGGCCCCACACTCACTTTCACCCTAGGCAAAACGAACGGCTGCTTCGCGCCGCCAAGCCGGTCATTCGCGTTCTGAAATAGATATCCCGAAAGAGGTCGTTGGCCAAGCCTAGTCGAAAGTCGAGAGGCAGCCATTCGCTGATTCTGTTGCGGAGGTTAATTCTGGGAAAGGCTGCAAATGCGCCGATTTAATTCGCGAGCACCAGAATGAGTTCGTCAATCGGGCAGATGCCATATGCTGGTTTCCTTGGGGGAGAATTCGACAAAACCGTGGATTGTAAATTCTTGGGATTGATATACCAATGCAAACGGAAGCCTTGTAATGCTTGCTCGCACTAGAACTCGTTACATGGTAATTGTGAAACGTTCGCACTGAGGGAGTATTGAGAATTGGCAACGCAAATCGCGCTATTCAACCACAAAGGCGGAGTAAGCAAAACCACGACGGCATTTAATCTCGGATACATGCTCGCCAAGAAAGGCAAGAAGGTCCTTTTGGTTGATTGTGATCCACAATGCAATCTGACAGGAATGTTCTTGGGCTTCACCGGCGCAAATGACTTGGAGAACCTCTACAAAGGCGACGGAATAAAAAACATCCGAGATGGACTCGCTCCCGCATTTGAGTCGAAGCCGATCCCACTTGCGGCGGTTGAGTGTCAGAACATGGCTAGCCAACCGAATCTATTCCTCCTCCCCGGCCATATTGGGCTTGCCGAATATGAAACAACACTTGGTATCGCTCAAGAGCTGTCTGGCTCGCTGCCGACGCTTCAAAATCTGCCCGGTGCAATGCCACACCTGTTTAGGATCACCGCCGATTCCGTCAATGCGGAAATCATCATAGTAGACATGTCACCAAGTCTTGGCCCAGTTAACCAAAACCTATTGACGACTAGTCATTATTTCCTCGTGCCAATGGCGCCAGACTATTTTTCCGTGATGGCTATCGATTCACTCGCCACTGTGCTGCCGAAGTGGCGCGAATGGCTTACTAGAGCCTTGGCAATCAACATTCTTCGAGATGCAACGTATCCGCTTCCTGATGTGTCGCCCAAGTTTTTGGGAACTATAATCCAGAAATACCGCCTTCGCAGCGGCAGCACGGCGAGCACTGCTTTTCAGAAATGGATTGATCAGATCGTCGAAAAGACGAACGCAGTTCTGATACCAGCTCTGAGGAAATCCGATATGCTCTTGGACAATGTGCGGTACGAGGATGTCGGCCTCACGGAGGGAGGGCCACTTCTACAAATGTCGGATTTCAATGGACTGATTGCTCAATCGCAGAAACACAGCGCTCCGGTGTTCGCTCTAACTGATGAACAGCTAGAACAAAGTGGTGTCGTTCTTGAGCGGACAAAAAGATCTATGAGGCAATTTGAAAAGCTGTTTTCTGATGCGGCGGATAAGATCATCAAATTGATTGAATAAATCTGATGAGTCGACACTTTGATACATACCTCGAGCACTCTCAGCGTGTGCGCTCGCTGGTAGTTTTCCACGATACTATGGTAGGCCAGCTAACCAGCGCCGTCGACCTCTCTGATATCCTTCGCGCGGGTCATGTTTTGTCAGTAAGTGCCCTTGATAGCTTTGTCCATAATCTGGTTCGAACAGCACTAATGGAGATCTATGATGGCAGGCGTGCTGATGTTCCTGGCTATACCAGGCTCCGTGTCAACCTCGGCAACTTCGTGGGGCATGGCGCAATTTCGTCCGCTCGAAGTAACATCGAAGGAGATATTCGTGAGCAACATGGATACTTGGCGTTCCAACATCCTGACCGGATCGCTGACGCGGTTCGATGTGTGTCGGATGTCAAGCTGTGGGACGAAGTGGGTGCGCTACTTGGAAAGCCTCCAAAGGAGGTGAAACAACGCTTGATCTTGGTTGTTGAGCGCCGAAACAAAATCGCCCACGAGGCCGATGTTGACCCAACCTACGGAACGCGTTGGCCGATCCGTTCCAATGAGGTTCTAGGCGTCATCGAGTTCATCGACCAAGTCGCTGGGGCCATTGACAACATAATAGGTCTGTAGAAATGGCCAACCGTGACCTCTCCGTCTGGTTGAAGGGATCTGCCCGCCAAGTCCCTGGAGTCAAATTGGGATCGCGCACTGCCTTGATCTTTTGCAGTATTGGTGGGGTTCAAAGGGCCGATCGCGTCCGCGCTCTCCTTCGACCCCTTAAAAACTCGCCGTTGTGAGTCTGTCCGGCCCCAGCACCCTCTTCCGTCATCCCGGACCCCGATCCGGGATCCAGCCACCGCGCGTCGGCGCGGTGAATGACTCGCTGCACCGAGATTAAAAGTCTCCCGCGCGAAGGACGTCTTGCCTCTGAATACCGGATCAAGTGCGGCATAACGGCGGTCAGAAAGTGCCAAAAACGCGGAAAATCTCGCACTCTGGCCAAACAAAATCAATCACATAACCACTTTTTCATCCCCGCTCCCAAAACCCCGTGCATAATAGGTCCGTTCCGCACGGATACACCGTCAGGCGTGGCGGCGAGCGGGGCCGGTTCTGGTTTTGGGGAAAGGACGTAAGTCCCCTCAATCAGGCCCGCGAGACATGCATCCCCCTTGGGCCGGGTCCAAAAGGCTACACCAAACGACCCTCGGCGTGACGGTAAGCTCACACAACCATTTGGTCGCGAATGACCCCATGGGCAGCGATGCGGACTTCTCGGGAATAACTGCCGAAGACGGGGCGCTTTGAGCGCACCATTATACAACCCATGAGGCGCTCAAATCGCCCCGGCCGATCTTGCGGATCGGCACCCATCCGGGATCCATTTCAAGGCGACAAGCCGAGAAAAAAATAGGCCCGGCAAAAAGAGACAACCCGGAAGCAAAAGCTTGCCGGGCACATTGTGCTGGAGATGAAATGCAGAGGGCGCGGCTTTCTAACTCTGCCTTGGCGAGAGAGGCAGACCGCGTGGCACCACCAGCCGACTCGTGCCATAATGCGGGGCAAAGTTCAGGAGATTGAATGCCCCACCTGTCAGAACGCATCGACCCCGTGTTTGAAAGCGCGGGCACAAGAAATCCGTTGACCATTCTCAATCGCGTTTATGGCTACCCCGAATTTCGCGGCAAACAGGCAGCCGTCGTGGAGCGCTTGACCAGCGGCGGTGATGCCGTTGTGCTTTTTCCCACCGGAGCGGGAAAATCGCTCTGCTATCAAATCCCCGCCCTCTGCCGTGACGGCGTCGGCATTGTCATCTCACCTCTCATCGCGCTGATGCGCGATCAGGTGGAGGCTTTGAAACAGCTGAATGTGCGCGCAGCAGCGCTCAATTCATCACTGTCACGCGAGGAATTTTTCGCCGTCAGCGACGCCCTCAAACGGCGCGAGCTTGATCTTCTCTATGTCACACCGGAACGTATTCTCACACCGGCTTTCCGCGACATGATCGCAGGCTCAAA
>JBNKQT010000354.1:0-7560 GCA_050297115.1 Ensifer sp.
TCTTCTTCCTCACGCGCTTGCGCCTCGGCGAGCGCGCGGCGGCGAGCTTCCATTTCGCCAGCGGAAAGATCACCAGTCGGGGCTGCCGGCTTCGGCGCTTCCTGCGGTGTTTCTATCTTTTTGCGTGTGGGTTGCTCGGCAACTTTTGGTGCCGGTGCGGGCGTAGCAGGCTTTGCAGCCTTGTCCTCTTCCGGTTTACCAAAGCGGCGCTTGCGGGTTTCCACGACAACCGCTTTTGTGCGCCCGCGGCCCATATCCTGCCGCACGGTGCCCTGGCTTACGCCTGACGGTTTCAGCGTCAGCGTTTTCTTGCCCGATACACCCAGTTTCTTGTCGTCTTTATTGTCGGTCATTCCGTTCCTGTTCCATAAGGACCAGGCCGGAGAACGCTCCCTGACCCAGTCGTTCAGTCTTTCAAATTCATAGCACCATCGCCGGCCTTTACCGGACAGGGCATCAAAGTGTCTTCAGGGCCATTGTGCCCTTCTCCTCTTTAAACATCGCCGCCTGAGCGATAGCGTTTAAGAACATTTGCGCGCTTCACTACACCCTCACCGGCCTGTCCTGCAAGCGCGCATGCATGTTTAAATGCATTCTCACCCATCAGTTTATCCATTTCTACCGGTTCAAAGGGCCGAAATGAGGGAATTTCAGCCTCCGTTTCCATGAGCATGTGAAAGGCTTTTCGTGCCTGGTCAACCTTGCGGATACCGTCAGCGGCCGCATCTTGCGCATGAAACACCGCCAAAGCCTCACCGGAACGAACGGCATTGTCGACTTTCATGGCACCGGAAACGAATTGCCCCGCCTTGCGGGCCAAATGCATCATACCCGCCAGATCGGCAGCCAAAAGCGCATCAACCTGCTCGGCCAATGCAGGGTCGGCTTTGATATTTTCTTTGAGGGCACGAGAGAAATGGTTCTTCTTGATCGCCGTTTCAAGAACCGAGCGCTCAGCAGTCACCCAACACCCGCGACCGGGCAATTTCCGCTTCAAGTCCGGCACAACTGAACCATCAGGACCGGCAACAAAGCGGATCAACTCATCAGCTGACCCGCTCGCGCGCGTTACGATACACATCCGGTCGTTCATGTCGTCCTTCATGCGATCCGAGGCTCCATCCCTTCTCCCCGTAACCTAATCTAGCCGTCATGGCGGGGCCTGACCCGACCATCCAAGCACAGGCTTGGGCGTGGATCCTCGGGTCGAGCCCGAGGATGACGGTGGGGATTAAGCCACTTGCAAAGCTCCACCTCCCAAAAGGAGGTAGGCCGCCGAATCAGGCTTCTTCCGAACCTTCGACGGCGGCTTCTTCGCCCTCTTCCGCTTCGCCCTCTTCCTCGCCGCTCATCGCGGCAAGGTCTTCCTCTGTGATCCAGCCAACAGCCAGACGAGCCTGAACGACCATCTGTTCGGCTTCTGCACGGGAGACTTCCATATCAGAGAAAGTACCGGGGAAACGCTTGGTTTCGCCGTCCTTGCGTTCGGTCCAGCCAACAAGATCGTCAGCCGCACAACCCGCAAAGTCTTCCATCGTCTTGATGCCTTCTTCGCCAAGGGCAACCAGCATCTTGCGGTTCATGCCATCAATGGAAAGCAGATCGTCTTCAACGCCCAGCTCCTTGCGCTTGGCATCGAGTTCAGCTTCCTGACGCTCGAGGAATTCGCGGGCACGCGTCTGCAGCTCGTTGGCTGTGTCTTCGTCGAAGCCTTCAATGGAAGAGATTTCGTCGAGTTCGACATAAGCCAGTTCTTCGATCTGGGCGAAACCTTCGGAGGCGAGAACCTGACCGACCATTTCGTCCACGTCGAGCGCGTCCATAAAGAGGGTCGAACGCTCGGTGAATTCCTTCTGGCGGCGCTCGGATTCTTCCTGCTCGGTGAGGATATCGATATCCCAGCCGGTCAACTGCGAGGCCAAACGTACGTTCTGACCACGACGGCCAATGGCCAGCGAAAGGTGCTCGTCAGGAACAACAACTTCGATGCGCTCTGCATCTTCGTCCAGAACCACCTTGGCAACTTCCGCAGGCTGCAGCGCATTCACGATGAAGGATGCGGGATCCTCGGACCACGGAATGATGTCGATCTTTTCACCCTGCAACTCGCCAACAACGGCCTGAACACGGGAGCCGCGCATACCAACGCAGGCACCAACAGGGTCGATAGACGAATCAGAGGAGATAACAGCGATCTTGGCGCGGGAACCCGGATCACGGGCAACCGATTTGATCTGGATGATGCCATCGTAGATTTCCGGCACTTCCATGGTGAAGAGCTTGACCATGAACTGCGGGTGGGTGCGCGAGAGGAAAATCTGCGGGCCACGCTGCTCGCGGCGAACATCGTAAACATAGGCGCGGATGCGGTCGCCGTAGCGCACGTTTTCGCGCGGGATCATCTCGTCGCGGCGGATGATGCCTTCGCCTCGGCCAAGGTCAACAATGACATTGCCGTATTCAACACGCTTCACGGTGCCGTTAACGATCTCGCCGATACGGTCCTTGTATTCTTCATACTGACGGTCACGCTCAGCTTCACGCACCTTCTGCACAATCACCTGCTTGGCGGACTGGGCAGCAATGCGGCCAAAATCCATTGGCGGCAGCGGATCAGCGATCATGTCGCCAATCTGCGCATCAGGCTTGCGGTCCTGGGCGGAGATAAGTGCGATCTGCGTGGAATAGTCCTCAACCTGATCGACAACTTCGAGAAGGCGCTGAAGCTTGATCTCGCCGGTTTTCGGGTTGATGTCGGCTTGAATGTTGGACTCAGAGCCATAACGCGAACGGGCGGCTTTCTGGATGGCGTCGGCCATCGCGTCCAGCACGATTTCGCGGTCGATGACCTTCTCGCGTGCAACCGCATCAGCGATCTGCAGAAGCTCAAGCCTGTTAGCACTTACTGCCATTTTACTGTCTCCGTTGTTTGAGGCGCTTTCGCCTCACTCCTCACTGGAATCGTTTTCGTTGGCGGCCTTTTTCTGGGCAGCCTTCGCAGCCTTGTCGGCCCGCAATGCATCGCGAATCAAATCATCCGTCAAAATCAAACGCGCATCGGAAAGTGTGGAATAGGGAATGACCACTTCCCGCTCTTCGCCATAGCCGGGGTTGTCGCGCTCAAGCGTGAAACCTTCAGCATCCGTCTTCAATATCTTGCCGCGGAAACGCTTGCGATCACTCACCAGAACCGACGTCTCGCATTTCAAAAGGTGGCCCTGCCACTTTTCAAAATCAGACTTGCGCACCATGGGCCGGTCAATGCCAGGCGACGAGACTTCCAGATGATACGCCTTGTCGATAGGATCATCAACGTCGAGTACCGGCGACACAGCCTGGGAAAGCTCTTCGCAATCCTCAACAGTCATCGTGCCATCAAGGCGCTCAGCCATGATTTGCAGGGTCATGCCGTTTTGGCCGGAAATGCGAACGCGCACAAGCTGGAAGCCCATGTCGTTCAAGGTCGGCTCAATAATTTCGGCAACACGAAGATCGAGACCCGTTTCAATGATCAGGCGCGGTTCGATCTCTTGGCTCTCAGACAATGCTCACACTCCGAGGTGCATTGATGACGTTTGCCTTGATGCGGGTAACAAAAAAGAGCGGGTCCGCTCGGGCCCACTCTTCATCTACCGATCAAGAATTTGACGTCGATATACGCTTATATCGCGCTAAAATCAAGCATACTGTTCGCGGCATCAAAAGCTTTGGCTTGGCAACGATATTTTGAGATAGTCACTTGGTATTTTAACAAAGAGGGATCGAGATTGCGCAAAATGAATTTCAAACATCTGATACCGACCTTGGTCATCTGCCTCATGTCTGGAGCTGCGAATGCTCAAAGCTCGCAGGTAGTCGTCGGCTCGCAAGTTGCGGGCCTGGAATTCACCCGGTTGGGCACGTTACCAAAAGCTCCCAGGGATGACGGCAGCAGGGAGGCTTGCTCACCGCTAACGACAAAGGCTGCAACAGCGGCTGGAAAATATGTGGAAAAAAGAGGCTGGGCGGTAACCGGAGAGGGCCCCCTTGGCCAATATCAGGCGGTCAGTTTTGTCGGAAAATTTCAGGGCGGAACAAGTGGCACCTGCAAGAGTCTGGACGGCAATGTCGGGATATTCGCAAACGACAAACTGGTTGCCATCATATATGCCGACAAGGATTCAATCCTTTCAATCGGCAGGATCGTTCCATTCGAATCGAACGGATTGCGCATTTTGGATGGCGAATTCCTTCAAATGACGGCGGCAGACATTCGCACGACAGGCCAGTCGGGAATCGCCGTGACACCACCGGCGTTGGAGGAAAAGCTCTGCGATGGCACCGCAACTGTTCCCTTCATTGAGCGCCTTCCAATTGAGATTGCCCGTGATTTTCTCGCCGAATACGGATGGAAGCCGGTCGCGTCTTCTGAAACGGAAGAAACTGAATGGTCCAGAACCAGGGAATTCAAAAAACGCGGTATTGTTGAAGTGGAAGACTGCTCGGGGACCGGCTTTGGCTTTTGCCGGTTCAACTACTCTGGAGAAGCTGGAAAACTGTATGTAACGACAGCGGGAGAATATGGCGAGGGCGGTTTTATGCCCTTTGTTTATGGCTACGGGTTGGACTGTGCAGAGACAAAATAGTGAGATTTCGTGGAGCGGTGCCTGTTGGACCTGATGAAAGTCTATTGTGCAATGCAATCCGACTTCCCTCCATCAGCATACTACACTAGAACCTCACCGAGGGAACAACGGCTTCGACGACCGTTTTTGTTTTAAAACCAGCGTTGAAGCGGTACGCGCCGTAACTCAAGCACGACCGGGACGAACACCTTGCCAGGCAGAAAGCCCTTTTTCTCCCCCCTGAAACACCACACCTTCCGCAATATGTGGCTGGCGACGATGGTGTCGAATCTGGGTGTGTTGATTCAGGCGGTTGGTGCGGCCTGGATGATGACCAACCTGTCTGCCTCCGAAAACATGGTGGCGCTGGTGCAGGGTTTTACCACCCTGCCAATCATGATGTTTTCGATCATCGCGGGCGCCATAGCCGATAGCTACGACCGGCGTCAGGTGTTGCTCGTGGCGCAGGTCTTTATGTTCATCGCTTCGCTGGCACTGAGCGTGTTTGCCTATCTTGGACTGGTAACGCCCTGGACACTGTTGGGATTCACATTTCTGCTGGGCGTGGGAACAGCGCTGAACAACCCGGCATGGCAGGCTTCCATCGGCGACCTCGTGCCACGCGAGGATTTGTCCGGCGGTGTCTCTCTCAACGCCGTGGCGATGAATATCACGCGTGGTGTCGGCCCGGCACTGGGTGGTTTTATCGTGGCGCTTGGCGGCGGTGCTGCAGCCTTTGCGGTTAATGCCGTAACCTACATCGCGCCGATCATTGCGCTCTCACGGTGGAAGGGTCCGAAGAAAGACAAAAACCCGCTACCGCGCGAACCGCTGGGGCGTGCTGTCTCGGCTGGCCTTCGCTATGTTGCCATGTCGCCCAACCTGCTGAAGGTTTTCTTCCGCACATTTCTCTTCGGCATTTCATCAATTGCCATATTGGCATTGCTGCCGGTTGTTGCGCGTGTGGTCGTTCAAGGCGGCCCGCTGACCTTTGGCCTTATGCTCGGCGCATTCGGCATTGGTGCCGTGGGTGGCGCCATGTTGAATGCGCGTTTGCGCGAATCTCTGTCGAGCGAAAATATCATTCGTCTGTGCTTTGCCGTATTTGCACTGTGCGAGGCCATCATTGGCGTCAGCGCAAATGTTCTCATGATTGGTACCGCGCTGATTGTTGCAGGCGCCTGCTGGGTGATTGCCCTTTCTCTATTCAACACGATTATCCAGCTTTCCACACCGCGCTGGGTTGTGGGCCGAGCACTGTCTTTCTATCAGACGATGGCTTTCGGTGGCATGGCGGCAGGCAGCTGGATCTGGGGTATGGTGGCCGAGGCAGGCAGTATCGAAACTGCGTTTTCGATCGCCGCAGTAACGATGGGCGCAGGCGTGATTGTGGGAATATTTCTGCCCATGCCCGCCGTAGAAACACTGGACCTTGATCCGCTCAACCGGTTCAAACATCCAGACCTCGAGCTGGATATATTGCCGCGTAGCGGGCCGGTGGTGGTGCAGGTTGACTACGACATTGCCGACAACGACCTCGAAGCATTTCTGGACTTGATGGCAGAACGCCGTCGTATTCGCATCCGCGATGGCGCGCGCAACTGGGCGCTGATGCGCGACCTGGAAATTCCCGAACAATGGACGGAAACTTATCACGTGGCGACCTGGGTAGACTATGTGCGCCATGTGCAGCGCCGCACGCAGGCCGACGCCGACAATATCGATCAGCTTTGGGCCCTGCACCGTGGCGAAGGCCAGCCCAAAATTCACCGCATGATCGAACGACAGGCCATACGGTCGACAGATGAAATCTTCCACCAGCACCATCAGGTGGGGCCGGGGCCGCACTGATCGCGCGGCTTGGACCGCATTATCGAATGCGCTTTAACAGCCCTTCTGTCGGGAAACATGTGGGTTGCAAACCATTTGCCTTTTCCCAACGTCCAATCGAGCGGCGGGTTTTATAACCCGGCAGGCCATCGACTTTGCCGACGTCATGCCCCTGAGACACCAGCACCTTCTGCATTTTCAAAACATCAGAACGCAGCATGTGTCCGACATTGCCCCAGCGCGCCTTAAACGCTCCTGAACCATAGGCAATCCGGTCCGCCAGATTGCCTATGAAAAGCGCGTAGAGATCAGAATTGTTATATTCCTTGATCACATAGAAATTGGGTGTGACGATGAATTCGGGGCCATAGCGGCCAGCAGGCACCAGCATCATGCCGGAAGCACCCAGCTCATTATCCGGGAACGCTTTTCCGGAAATGCGGGCAATCCCCTGCCCGGCCCAATCGCGAATTGGTTTTGCAAGGTCCGGACCTTCCTGCGCACAGGTGACATTGGCCGGAATTTTCGCCTCATAACCCCAATCGCGCCCGCGCTGCCAACCCTTTTGAGCAAGATAATTGGCGATGGAGGCAAATGTGTCAGCCTTGGAATTCCAGATGTCACGCTTGTTGTCACCGTCGAAGTCAACCGCATATTGCAGGAAGCTTGAGGGCAGGAATTGCGGCTGACCGAGTGCACCGGCCCACGAGCCCTTCATTTGAGCAGCCGTGACATCGCCTCCGGCAAGAATGTGCAGACCCGCGATCAGCTCACCTTCAAACATATCCTTGCGGGTGGACATGAAGGCCTTGGTCGCCAGAACATGCATTGCGGGATAGGGAATGGCGGCAGAACCGTAACCGGTTTCACGTCCCCAAATGGCGATGATGACGCGGCCCGGAACGCCGAACTTCTGCTCGACCCGGTCAAGCACAGCTTTGTTGGCGCGGTAATGACGCTGGCCTATTGCCGCAAGGTTACGCAGGCGTTTCTCATTGAAATAGGGAGCGGGTGAAGAAAACTCGGCCTGAGACTGCTGGCGCTTTTTGGGCGGTTTGGTGCCGGGTGGGACGAGGTCGGGCAATTTCCAATTAAGGGTTACGCCCTTGAACGCGGTGTCGAAAAC
>JBNKQT010000355.1:0-4143 GCA_050297115.1 Ensifer sp.
ACAAATAGACGTGTCAAAATTCGAATTTCCGGCACCATTAAGCAGCGCCTTTAGCACGCGCACATGGTGATCTGGATGCGCCCGCCACGAATGACTTCAATTCCTGGCGCGCTAAACCGGCGGATGCGGTCGGGTGGCCGCGTCCGTCAGGAAATGGTGCCGGGATGTCCGAAAAGATGGACTGGAATTTTTCTCCTATGTCTGGAGTTTTGAAAAGAACCATGGGCCGTGTGTCGAAGAACAACTGCGGCTCTATGGTCAGCATTTGCCTGTTTTGGTGTTGAAATCACATGCGGAAATGGCGCATCTGCTTGCGCTTATGGAACAGTCTTCATAAGTATTTGCCATGCCAAAGTTTCAAACCCGCCACAAAGTAGATTTTACGCCGGAGCAGATGTTTGCGCTCGTGGCCGAAATTGAAAGATACCCAGAATTTCTACCGCTTTGCGAAGCGTTGACCGTCAAAAGCCGTAAGGAACGCGATGGTAAGGTTTTGCTGGTGGCCGATATGTCGATTGGCTACAAGGCGATCCGGGAAACCTTTACCACGCAGGTGCTGCTGAAAGAGCAGGACTTGGCCATTGATGTGCAATACATTGATGGTCCGTTCCGCTATCTGGAAAACCAATGGCGCTTTTTGCCGTCAGATGGTGGCGGGTGCGAAGTTGATTTCTATATCGACTATGAGTTCAAAAGCCGAATGTTGGGCGCGTTGATGGGCGCGATGTTTGAGCGGGCGTTCAAGATGTTTACGGACGCCTTTGAAAAGCGCGCCAAGGCAATTTACGGCTGACCGTGTCAGTGCTCGGGTTCTGCCGAGGCCAGCTTGAGCAGCATTTCCAATGCATTTTTAACGGCTTCCATGCGAATGACCGAGCGTCCAATATCGCCAAGTCGCAATTCCCGGTGCAGAAGGTGCCCATCGTAGCGCTTGGCGACGATGTGGACCAATCCGACTGGTTTGTCTGCAGTGCCTCCGTCCGGGCCTGCAATACCAGTAACGCCAACGGCAAGGCCAGCCTCCGAACGCACCAATGCACAATGCGCCATTTCCATCGCGGTTTCTTCGGAAACTGCGCCGTGTTGTTTCAGCGTGATGGGAAAGATGCCGAGAAGCTCCATCTTCGCATCGTTGGAATAGGTCACGAAACCGCGCTCGAAGACTGCGGACGAGCCAGGAAGTTCCGTCAGGGCCGCAGCCAACAGGCCACCAGTGCACGATTCCGCCGTAGCGATCATGAGCTTGCGTTTGCGGCAGGCATCTAGAAGCTGATGCGCCAGTTCGATTACTTCGCCATTGTTACTCATGAGCGGAAGCTCCGTAGATGACGGTTGCAGTTGCGATTGCGGCGATACCTTCCTCGCGGCCTGCAAAACCGATTTTTTCATTGGTGGTTGCTTTGATTGAACACCGGGTCATGTCAATTTCTAGCATATCGGAAAGATTTTTGCGCATGGCCTCGCGATGTGGGCCAACTTTGGGGCGTTCTGCAATGATGGAAACATCAGCATTGGTAATCGTGCCACCGCGCTCACGCACTATTTTCGCAGCGTGTTTGAGGAAGACATACGAGGCGCAGCCCTTCCATTGCGGGTCAGAAGGGGGAAAATGGTCGCCAATATCGCCTTCGCCGCAGGTGGCGAGAAGTGCGTCAGTCAAGGCGTGAAGCGCAACATCGGCGTCGGAATGCCCGGAAAGCGATTTCTCATGTTCGATGAAAATGCCGCACAGCGTTACGCCGTTGCCCGGCACGAGCTGGTGAACGTCATAACCATTGCCGCAGCGTACATCCGGCACCATTCGCTTCGACATCCTTTCATTCGCGAGATCGAGATCGCGTCGCAGTGTGATTTTGACATTATCGGTTGTACCTTCCGCGAGCCTTACCGTTTGCCCGGCCCATTCCAGAATTGATGCATCATCCGTAAACTCGACATCGCTGGCGTGTGAGGCATGTTCGTGTGCGGAAAGAATCGTCTGAAAGTCAAAGGCTTGCGGTGTTTGCGCCGCGTAAAGGGCTTGCCGGTCCACAGTTTCCACAATCGCGCCGTCGGCACCTCGTTTCAAGGTGTCGGCAACTGGGATGGCGGGAACAGCGCCTGAGTGGCCCTTCAGGATCGGAGCAGCGATTCTGTCCAATAATGTGTCGTCGAGGAAGGGCCTGACCGCATCATGGATCATCACTGCAGCTACCAGATCTCCGTCAAGGGCCCTGAGACCGTTAAAGACTGATTCCTGGCGTGTCTTGCCACCCAAAACAGACCGCACCCGTTCAGCATGCTGCATTCCGTAAACGGCCGTTTCAAACAATGAAGCATCATCGGGATGTATCACCACGACAACATCACCGGTGCGGTGCCAAGCCAAAATAGCTTCAAGGCTGTGCCGCAGAATCGGTTTGTCGCCGATCTTGCGGTATTGCTTGGGTCCCTCTGCTCTGTCGCCCATGCGCTCGCCGCGGCCCGCTGCAACCACCACAAATGCAAATTTCGTTTCATTTCCAGCCATGTTGATGCCCAAATGCCGCTGCTATTCTCTAGATTGATGATGCTGCTCTATTTCCAATTTGCTGCCTTTTCCAGCAGGTGCCGAAAATTTACCAACAAACTGACAAAACACTTGGCAAAAAGCGGCGCAATGTCTAAAAAAGGTGCAGACTAGAAACCTGATTGAAAGTTAATCATTTGGTGCAGCCAGCATTGTCAGAGCCTTTCTTGGCTGGAAATGTGCGGATTCGCAACCGCGTTCTGCTTGCGCCGCTCTCTGGCGTGAGTGATTTGCCGTTTCGAGAGCTTGCCTGGCGGCATGGCGCAGGTCTTACCGTGACGGAAATGATCGCCAGCCGGGAGCTGGTCAAGGACACGGCTGAATCGCGCACGCGTATGCGTCGGGGTTCAACCTCGCCGCACATGGTTCAACTCGCCGGGCGCGACGCTGAATGGCTCGGCGAGGCCGCCAAACTGGCAGAAGGCGAGGGTGCTGAGATTATCGACATCAATATGGGGTGCCCGGCCAAGAAGGTTATTGGAGGCTATTGCGGGTCTGCTCTGATGCGAGATCCCGACCTTGCCCTGGGTTTGATCGAAGCCGTGGTGAGGGCGGTCAATATCCCCGTGACAGTCAAAATGCGATTGGGTTGGGATGATCAATCCATCAACGCGCCCGAAATTGCACGTCGCGCAGAAGAAGCGGGTGTGTCCATGATCACTGTTCATGGGCGCACGCGGATGCAATTCTATGAAGGCAAGGCCGATTGGGATGCGATCCGCAGCGTGCGCGAGGTTGTTTCAGTGCCACTGGTTGCCAATGGCGATGTTGCAAGTGCGGATGATGCGGTTGAACTGATGCGACGCTCAGGTGCCGATGCGGTCATGGTTGGCAGAGCTTCGCAGGGGCAGCCCTGGTTACCCGGTGTGATTGCGGGGCTATCCAAATATCCTGAACTGCGGGATGTTGCTGAGATTTTTGAGGAGCATTATCGCGGTATGCTTTCACTTTATGGGGCCTCAATGGCCGTGCGTCACGCGCGAAAACATGTCGGCTGGTATCTGGATCGTCATGCGCCGGGCATGCCGCGCGAGGATCGGACAGAGACATTGACAAGCAAAGATGCCGAGACAGTTATCCGGCGCGTCAAAGAAGCAATAGAGGCAAACGTTGCGGTTGAAGCAACGGTTGGCACAAAGGAATATAAGGCAGCATGACACCAATAGGCGGTAGCAAGAGCGGAGATGAACGTCTGGAGGCCGTCGCGCTTTCAGTGCTCAACGCGATACAAAATCCGGTCATCATGGTGGATGGCGATGGATACATCTCCTTTGCCAATTGGGAAGCGGAGAACTTCTTCGGCGCCAGCGCCGCGCACCTGTCTCGCTATGTCGTTGAAGCCGTTATTCCTTTTGGCAGCCCGCTTCTTGCGCTGATCGATCAGGTGCGTGAGCGCCGTGCGCCAGTCAATGAATACCGGGTTGATTTGAGTTCTCCGCGCCTGGGAGCTGACAAGTTGGTCGACATTTATGTTGCCCCCGTCAGCCAGCTGCCGGGCTCAGTTGTAGTCGTCTTTCAGGAACGCTCCATGGCCGACAAGATTGATCGGCAGTTGACGCACCGCGCAGCTGCGCGCTCGGTTAGCGGCCTGGCTG
>JBNKQT010000356.1:0-6156 GCA_050297115.1 Ensifer sp.
TTCGTCAGCATTTCTGATTGCAGACGGTGTCCTTCCATCCAATGAAGGTCGTGGTTATGTGCTTCGCCGCATCATGCGCCGCGCCATGCGCCACGCCCAGCTGCTGGGTGCTGCCGAGCCGTTGATGTGGAAGCTGCTTCCAACGCTGGTTCGTGAGATGGGTCAGGCTTATCCTGAACTGGCGCGCGCCGAGGCTTTGATTTCTGAAACGCTGAAGCTGGAAGAAACCCGGTTCCGCAAGACGTTGGAGCGTGGTCTCGGACTGTTGTCCGATGCAACTTCGGATATGTCTGAAGGCGGAGAGCTGGATGGCGAAACGGCATTCAAGCTCTACGACACCTATGGTTTCCCGCTTGACCTGACACAGGATGCGCTGCGCGCGCGCGGCATCACTGTTGATACAGATGGTTTTTCGACTGCTATGGAGCGCCAGAAAGCCGAGGCGCGTGCCAACTGGTCCGGCTCTGGTGAGGCGGCAACTGAAACCATCTGGTTTGAGCTTAAGGACAAGCACGGCGCCACAGAGTTCCTCGGCTACGACACCGAGAGTGCTGAAGGCGTTGTTATGGCGATCGTGAAGGATGGTGGCGCAGTTGAAGACGCCGCGCATGGTGATACGGTGCAGGTGATATTTAACCAGACGCCGTTTTATGGCGAGTCCGGTGGTCAGATGGGTGACGCCGGTACCGTGCGTTCTGACAATGTGAAGCTGGCAATCAGCGATGTGCAGAAGAAGGGCGATGGCCTGTTTGTGCATGCCGCAACGGTTGAAGAGGGCACGCTCAAGGTTGGCGAGCCGGTTTTGCTGGAGGTGGATCATGCACGCCGTGGCCAGCTGCGGGCCAACCACTCGGCCACGCACCTCATTCACGAAGGGCTGCGTGAGGTGCTTGGCACCCATGTGGCGCAGAAGGGATCACTCGTTGCGCCTGAACGCTTGCGTTTCGACGTTTCGCATCCCAAGCCGATGACTGCTGAGGAATTGGCTGTGGTAGAGGATATGGCAAATGAAATTGTGCTTCAGAATGCGCCGGTTACCACGCGGCTGATGACGGTAGACGACGCGATTGCTGAAGGTGCGATGGCGCTGTTTGGTGAGAAGTACGGCGAAGAGGTCCGCGTGGTTTCCATGGGGCAGGGTATCCGTGGTTCAAAAGCTGGAAAGCCATACTCAGTTGAGCTTTGCGGTGGCACGCATGTGCGCTCCACGGGTGATATCGGATTGGTCCATATTCTGTCCGACAGTGCTGTTGGTGCAGGTGTACGCCGCATTGAAGCGCTGACCGGCAATGCTGCGCGCGACTATCTGGCAGAGCAGGACGAGCGTGTAAAATCGATTGCCGGCGTTTTGAAGGTCCAGCCCGGTGACGTGCTTTCGCGTGTCGAAACCCTGCTGGACGAGCGCCGCAAACTTGAGCGTGAATTGAACGAAGCGCGCAAGCAGCTTGCTTTGGGCGGCGGTGCTGGTGGAGACGGTGCGGCGGCAGATATTCGTGAGGTCGCTGGCGTGAAATATCAGGCGCGCAAGGTGAGCGGTGTTGAGCCGCGTGACCTGAAAGGTCTGGTTGATGATGCCAAGAAGAATATCGGCTCTGGTGTCATCACCTTTATCGCCGTTTCCGAGGATGGCAAGGCCAGCGTTGTGGTGGGCGTCACGGATGACTTGAAGGACAAGATCAGTGCCGTTGACCTGGTGCGGGTCGCTTCGGCGGCCCTTGGTGGCAAGGGTGGCGGTGGCCGCCCGGATATGGCGCAGGCCGGCGGTCCCGACGGTTCCAAGGCGGATGCTGCACTGGATGCTGTTGGCGAAGCGATTGCTGGCTAAGCTCTAATTGATGTCGAACGGCTCGGGCGCAATTTTGCGAAATGCGCCTGTTTGCCACTTGAACAATTCATAAGGCTGCGTATTGCGGATGTGGTCTGCGTTGAAGCTGACCGCACCGTTCGCCGTGGTAAAGGTTTGGCCTTCCAGAATTTCTGCCATGGATTTGTCGTCAGCTTGGGCCTGTTCAGCTGCCTTGTCAGCAATTTGCGCCGCCGCATGTGCAGGCAATACATAGCCTTCCGCGGATATGCCCAACTCTTCAAGTGCGTTTACAATGGTGGAGGCTTCTGGTCTGGAGCGCCACGGCTCGGGTATGACGGCCAGCACGCCGTCGCCAAGGGGGACGCTATCGTCGGCGGCCAGAAGGCTTTCGCCGCCAAGAATTGTAAGATCTATACCTTCCGCATTGGCGTCGCGTGCAAAAATGGCGGCATCGTTGCGATCTCCGCTGATGAAAACATGGCTGATGCCTGCCTTCTTCAACCGGCGGACCATCCGGATCTGATTTTCGATTGCCGGGCGGAAGGCGTCTGCAAATTGTGCCGTCAGTCCTTTTTCTTCCAGTGTTTGACGCACATGCGCGGCCAGTTCGCGGGAATGAATCGTCCCGTCATCCAGAATTGCGAAAGGTATGCCTGACCATTCGGTGCGTATGATACTGGCGATTGCGTCTTCCTGTGCCTCCATTGGTGGAGCAAGAGAAAAGAGCGGCCATTGCGCCTTCAAACTGTCTTCAAACAGGATGGGAGATCGCACGGAAAGCGTGATTGCGGGAATGCCGGCATCTTTGAGTGCGGGCAGGGCATCCCAAAGGGATTGCGAGCATAGATAACCGATTGTGGCGACTGCCCCGGCGGAAATTGCCTGAGCGGCGATTTCTTCTCCCGAGCCCTCCTCACAACTTTCCTCGATGGCGAGCATTTCGTTGCCTGCTGCTTCGATCTGGACGCGGGCGCCATCCAAAATCTGCTTTCCCAATATCTTATAGGGGCCGGACTGCGGGGCGACGACGCCGATGGTGAGCCCTGCTGCCAAAGCAACACCGGGAAATACGCTAGAGGCGGCCAAAGCCAGCGCGCGGACAATCATCAATCTAACCCTCTGTTGCGGTTTGCCGTTGTAAAAAATACGCCAGCGAATATTGGCGCATATAATCTTAACCACCATATGGTAGATCAACAAGAAAATCGGAGAGGCAAGTTGTTGAGCAAGCCGTATATTGACCCGCAGGAATACCGAAATGCCATGGCGCGCTATGCGGGGCATGTGCAGATTGTCACCACAGCGCACGAAGGCGCGCGGCGTGGGGCGACTGTCACTGCAGCATGCTCGGTCTCCGATGATCCGCCGATGGTTCTGGTTTGTTTGAACCACAGCAATCCGCATAATGATATCTTTTCGCAAAGTGGTGTTTTTGCGCTCAACACTTTGGGTTGCGAACACGAGGAACTGGCCAATCATTTCTCCGGCCTGACCGGGCTTTCAGAAGAAGAGCGGTTTGAACGGGGTGAATGGGATGTGCTGACAACGGGTGCACCGGTGCTGCGCGGGGCGATTGCCAGCTACGATTGCCGCATTGTGGATGTGAAGCGGACTTCCACACATAATGTTTTCTTTGGCGAAGTCGCAGCATTGCGACTGGGCAATGGCTCAAAATCGCTTGTCTATATGGACCGTGGCTATCACGCGATATAGACTTCTCCCGGAGGAGCTTCGGCGTTGACTCGCCGAACGAAGGGAGTGGAACATGACCGACAAGGCCCGCCTGCCGGAGAGTATTGACGAAACCATCGAGATGCTCGCACAGGAAAACTATCTGGCTGGCAGATCGCTTGCCACCGTGGTTTTTCTGGCGCTGAAAATGGGGCGTCCGCTCTTTCTGGAAGGTGATGCGGGGGTTGGCAAGACCGAGGTTGCCAAGGTACTTTCCTCCGCGCTTGGACGCGACCTCATCCGGCTGCAGTGTTATGAAGGGCTCGATGTTTCCTCCGCTGTTTATGAGTGGAATTATCCAGCACAGATGCTTGAAATTCGCATGAATGAGGCCGCTGGCATCAAGGACCGGGAACGGATCGAATCCGATATTTTCGCTGATAAATATTTGATCCGGAGACCTGTATTGCAGGCGTTGGAGAAAACGAGCGGTGGAGCGCCCGTTTTCCTGATTGATGAACTGGACCGAACCGACGAAGCTTTTGAAGCCTTTTTGCTGGAAGTGCTTTCGGATTTTCAGGTGACGATCCCTGAATATGGCACTGTGAAAGCAGACGAGCCACCGATTGTGATCATCACCACAAACCGGACGCGCGAAGTGCATGATGCGTTGAAGCGACGCTGCCTTTATCACTGGGTTGATTATCCCTCTGCGGAGCAGGAACTGGAAATTATTTCGCGCAAGGTTCCCGGCTGTAATGAGCAGCTTGCCCGGCAGGTGGTGACCTATGTGCAGAAGCTGCGCACGATTGATCTTTTCAAGAACCCCGGTGTGGCCGAAACGATTGATTGGGCGACGGCGTTGACGGAGCTCGACAGCGTGGCGCTCGACCCGGCTACAATTTCTGACACGCTGGGTACATTGCTGAAATATCAGGACGATATCGCCCGCATTGAAGGCAGTGAGGGCCGCAAGCTGCTGGATGATGTGAAGGCTGAATTGCTGGCTGTGAGCTGAGATGGAGCCTGGAGCACACAGCGATGGTCTGGTGGTGCCACCCGTATCCAAGGGGGCAGGCAAGCTTGCAGACAATATTGTCTATTTCGCTCGTGCGCTGCGCAAGGCGGGTTTG
This sequence comes from Ensifer sp., assembly GCA_050297115.1. Classification (GTDB taxonomy): domain Bacteria; phylum Pseudomonadota; class Alphaproteobacteria; order Rhizobiales; family Rhizobiaceae; genus Ensifer_A. Next base: position 4,612 of record JBNKQT010000356.1, read on the forward strand.
AAAATCGGGCCGGGCGCAGTGGCGGATGCGATTACCGCGGTTGATGCAATTGGTATCGGGTCGCGTGAGGAATTCTACACGGCACTCTACGCGATTTTTGTGAAACGGCATGAGGACACTGCCGTTTTTGATGAGGCGTTTCGGCTCTTCTGGCGCAAGCGGGATCTTATTGAAAAGATGATCCAGATGATGTCGCCGCGTTCGCCGGGTAGCGAGCAGAAGGAAAAACAGAAAGCGGGCGAGAAACGGGCGGCGGAGGCTTTGGTGGCTGAGCAGGAAAACCGCAAACCGCCGAAGAAAGAACCCGAGCTTGAGATTGACTCGCGGTTTACGACATCGGCCAGTGAAGTTCTGAGAACTATGGACTTTGCACAGATGTCAGCTGCGGAGCTTGCTTCAGCTCGCGCGTCACTGGCCAATTTGGAAATGCCGCTTGATGTTGTGCGCACACGGCGTTTCAGGCCCACAACGCGTCCGGTGAAATTTGATCCACGGCGCACAATGCGGCAAAGCCTGAGGACTGGCGGCGAGTTGATATTGCCAGCGTTTCGGGCGCAAAAGGTGGTGCAGCCGCCTTTGGTTATTCTGGCGGATATTTCCGGCTCAATGAGCCAGTATACGCGCATTTTCCTGCATTTTTTGCATGTCATGACGGAAAAGCGGCGGCGGGTGCACACATTTCTGTTCGGCACGCGACTGACCAATGTGACACGGCAGATGCGCAACAAGGACCCGGATGAGGCGATGGATGAATGTGCTTCGCTGGTCAACGACTGGTCGGGTGGTACGCGCATCGGCGAAACACTACATGAGTTCAACCGGCTGTGGGCGCGGCGTGTGCTGGGCCAAGGCGCGGTGGTTTTGTTGATTACTGATGGGTTGGAACGGGATTCAATTGAGGAACTGTCGAAAGAAATGGATCGCCTGCACCGCTCTTGCCGCCGGTTGATCTGGTTGAACCCACTGTTGCGGTTTGACGGGTTTGAGGCGCGGGCGCGCGGCGTGCGAGCCATGTTGCCGCATGTTGATGAGTTCCGGCCGGTGCATAATCTGGAGGCTATTGGTGATCTGGTGGCCGCAATTTCCGGCGGCGGACGCGGTAGAACGACCGATCCGCGCCGATTTATGGGAGACTTCCATGGCTGAAGTAATGGGAACAGACGATCCGCTTGATATTGCCGAGCGTTGGGCCGGTGAGGGACGTGATGTGGCGGTTGCCACTGTGATGGAAACCTGGGGGTCGGCTCCACGTCCGGTTGGCAGCCACCTGGTGATTGACGGAGAGGGCAACTTCTTCGGATCGGTTTCAGGTGGTTGTGTCGAGGGCGAGGTGATAACCGAAGCGATGGATGCCATTGGCAGCGGCGAAGCGAAGATGCTGGAATTTGGTGTGGCCGATGAGACAGCTTGGCGCGTGGGCCTTTCCTGCGGTGGGCGTATTCGCGTTTATGTGGAAAAGGTGGCCTGATGGACCTTCAGCTTTTGAAAGAATTGAACGCTTTGCGCGCTGAACGCCGGGCGGCCATTCTGGTCTCCCGACAGCCG
>JBNKQT010000357.1:0-3877 GCA_050297115.1 Ensifer sp.
GTCGCATTGCGCCTGGAACACATTTCCTTCGGCCTGTTAATCCTGTTTTTATGGGCGGGCAGGACGCTTTGGCGGTTGAGCTCCAGGCATCCGCAATTGCCAGAAGGTATGGAACCCAATCTGCGTGGTGCTGCTCGTATATCCCATGTAGCGCTGTATAGTCTCCTGGTGGTGACACCGCTTGTTGGCTGGGCCATCCTGTCCAGTTTACCCTCGGCAGAAAGCATCAGTTTTTTCAGCGTGTTGGCTCTGCCAAGGCTTCCACTACCCGTATCGAACAATGTCTCGGGTCTGTGGTCCGGCGCGCACGCTTTTCTGGCCTATATGCTGCTTTTCCTGTCGCTGGTCCATGCCCTTGCAGCGCTGCGCCATCAGTTCAAGGATAAAGATGGCTTGCTGACGCGCATGTTGATACCCGGCAAAGCTCTCAGGCAAGACAAGCGCGATTGAATTGGGAAAACTTCCCTTTCGCTTGTTGAGACAATCTTGCCCTTGAAGCCCGAAACTGCCAATACTGGCTCATCAGGTGCCTGCTGCAAGGCAGGAGAATCGGGAAGTCGGTGCAAATCCGGCGCGTGCCCAACGCTGTAACGGGGACACGAAACAAACGGGCTGAAGCCCCGCCACTGGTAACCTCCGGGAAGGCGCTGTTTCGCGGGTGATCCAAAGCCAGAAGACCGGCCTGATAAGATAGACTGACCTCATATGGACGGTGAGGCGGTTGGCATGTGTTCCAAGGGGAATGAAAACCATGCTCGATAAAACCCGCGACCCAATGGTTCGCGCGCAGTCCTTTTCGCCTGACGATCAGCAGGCGGTTTACCGCGCCATTGAAACGCGCCGTGACGTGCGCAGTCAGTTTCTGCCGAAATCACTGCCTGATGACCTTGTTTGGCGGCTTCTTTCTGCGGCCCACCATGCACCATCGGTGGGCTTCATGCAGCCGTGGAATTTCACACTCGTGCGTGAAGGTGAGGTGCGTGACCGCATCTGGCAAGCCTTTTTCAAGGCCAATGAAGAGGCAGCTCAGATGTTTGAGGGCAAACAACAGGCTCAGTATCGCTCGCTCAAGCTGGAGGGCATCCGAACCGCACCGCTCAATATCTGCGTAACCTGCGACCCTACACGCGGCGGAAAGGTTGTGCTGGGCCGCACCCACAATATGCGCATGGATGCTTACTCCACGGTCTGTGCCGTGCAAAACCTATGGCTGGCAGCGCGAGCAGAGGGCGTTGGTGTCGGCTGGGTCAGCATCTTTCACGAAAGCGACATCAAGGAGATTCTGGGCATTCCAGACCATGTCGAGGTCATAGCGTGGCTCTGCGTCGGCTATGTCGATTCTCTCTACAGTGAGCCGGAGCTGGCTGTAAAAGGCTGGCGGCAGAGACTGCCGTTGGAAGAGCTTGTCTTTTCAGGGCAATGGGGACAACCAGAATCAGTGTGGGACAACGCCGAGATACCAGAGCAGGGCGCTGAGCGTGAAAAATGAAATCATGGTTGAGATAAACATGGTGAAGGAGGCGGCGCGGCCGTCTCCATATTGCCGTGAGAACATCACATAAAGGCCCATCTGCGGCATCGCAGCCATAATCAATGCGGCGGCATAAAGCCCGGCTGTCTTGATCTCGGCCCCCAGAGCGGCCATCAGCGTAAGCCCCACCAGAACGCCCACCGGATGCAGCACCAGTTTGCCAAACGCAATGGCAAACGCCTTCATATTTACGCCTCCAGAGGGAAGTAGGGCCAGAGTACCGCCGATAATCACCAGTGATAGCGCCGTGGCTGAGGCCGCCATCAACTCAATTGGCTTTGTTATGATCAATGGCAGGTCGATTTTGACCAGTGAAATGGCAAGCCCGATAACCATACCGATCATGATCGGATTGCCCATCACACGTTTGACGATCTGGCGGGCCAGCCGAACTCCCTTCAACCCGCTGCCGCGCGTCCCTTCCGCCAGAGCGAGGATGATCGGCAGAACCACCAGATTCTCAATCATCATATTCATCGCCAGCGCCAGCGGCGCCACAGTCGGCATAATCAGGGAGAGGATCGGAAACCCCACAAGGCCGCTGTTTGAGGATGAGCAGCCCATCGCATCGAATGTACTGTCCGCCACGCTGCTTTTGAAAAGCAGGCGGCTCACAAAGTAGCCAATAGCGAATGCAGCCAGCGAGCCAAAGAGATAGGCCCCGGCATAAGCCACATCAAAAACCTCGTCGAAATGACGTGTCGCGACTGCATTCAGGAGCAGCGCGGGCAGGGCAAGGCCCATGAGATAACGTGTCAGCGCACCAAGTTCCGGCTCGCCCAGAAATTTCAGCCGAACAGAGACGTAACCCGCCACAATCAATACGAAAACGACACCCGTGATACTTTAAGACATTGAGCATTTTGACCAATTGGGAGGGTGAAAATTAAGCTTTCAGAACTCTAGGCCGCATCACCCACAAGGCACAAGGTGCCGCACAAATTAATTTGTGCTTGTTCCTTCAAGTGGATTAGCCAGATCCAGAGCTGTTTCTTCCGGTAGAAATTCAGGGCCAACCTTGCGAATTGAAACAGCATTCGGGTCGTAAGGGCGGTTTTGGGCGGCAGCACTCCGTTCCACAGGCAGTGAGCTCCGCAATTGCGACTGCAGCTGCAGCCTGGCGACTGTCGCCTCGGTTTGCTGTGGATTCTTCAGAACTGTTCCAGTCTCTCTGCGAAGCATTTCGCGGTAATAGGCAGAGAAATTGCAGCTGCATGATTGTGAATTGTCGGTTCCCACATTGCGATACCGATATGCAAATGGTCGCGTCTCATATGGAGCTCCATCAAACGCCGAAACCATCGCACTGCTCTCCTGGCTGGCAACCGAATGATAGAAGAGTTCCGTGGAAATGCCCGGGCACATCATGGAGCACACCTGAGCATCCCGACCAAAGTCAGACGAAGAGGCGTTGGAGGATATCGGAAAAAAACCACCGTCGCAGGTGCGGACACAAACTGTGCGGAAATTGCCAAATTTTCCAGCCCCACCCAAGGATGCAACCTGGTAACCCGATGCCCCTTTATTGGTGGGTGCACGTGTTTTTTCTGGTTCAGCCACGGCGCTATATGCCAGCTTTTCGGGCTTTCGGGCCTTTTCGGTGTGAGCCGCAGTCGCATCCCTCAGCCCGTTGCAACCATTTGCTTGCAGCGAGGCCTGTATACGCCGGCGTTCTGATGCAGAAACGGAGGGGGAGACAAGCTTGCGCTTCTGAGCCTCCAGCGCGCGCAGGTTTTTCTGCATGCGGCCAATTGTTTTTTCAAGAAGCCTGCAGTGTTTTGCATTGGCCCCGCCAATCACGATAATTGAGCCGGAGGAACACCCAAGCCGCCGAAGGTCAGCTTGAACCTTTTTCATCTCGCGCTTCTGGCGAATGATGGCCTGGGAGTATTTTCGCGTGGATTTGGTGTTGCCGATAGTCACCGTTGCGGCTGAGAGCTTGGCATTCAGCCGTTGGCAGACGGACGCAGCCTGCGCGCTGACGGGTAAAACCGTTGCCAGCAGCAAAACACATGCTGCCGCCTTTGAGACTACGTTACGCATATACAAGTTCCGTCTACACTTCGGTGGACTTATACGCACCAAAACCAAATATATCGTTATCGGAACAGAAAATAAAATGGCCCGGCATTCCGGCCGGACCATACCTTTTGAATATAGACATCGAGCGCGTGTCGATAGCTGTGCCTCAGGCGGCCTTTGCGGCTGCCACGTAAGGAACCTGATCGCCAAAGATTGTGCCCCTGATGCCGGCAATCTTCTTCATCCGGTTCAAAAGGTCTTCGTTCACGTCCCATGAAATCGCAACGGCCATAACGGCACCAATTTTATGCGGCTTGCCAATGC
>JBNKQT010000358.1:0-4399 GCA_050297115.1 Ensifer sp.
CCATGGGCGCAAATTTTATCTCAAGGGAGATGGCCCATTCGAGGAAGGTGACCTCTTCACCTCCGAAGGCCAGGCGGAAGCACTTGAGTTGATAGCCCGCGAAGGTGCAGAAGCCTTCTACCATGGTGCTATCATGGAAGATATGCTGGAGACCCTGCGTGAGGCGGGCGGCCTGCACAGCGCGGAGGATTTTGCGCGCACCAAGGCGAGCGACGTCACGCCCATAAGCCGGAATTATCGCGGACATGAGATGATCGAGCTGCCTCCCAACGGGCAAGGCGCAACAGCGCTGATGATTGCAGGAATTCTCGAGCGGTTTGATCTTGCAAGTCTTGATCCGTTGGGTGCAAAGCGCTTGCACCTTGAGGCTGAGGCCACGCGCCTTGCCTATGCGGCTCGAAACAAGCTGATTGGAGACCCCGGAACGGACGAACTCGATCTGGAAGAAATGCTCAGCGACCAATCATTGGACAAGCTTGCCGCTTCGATTGACCCTTTCCGTGCACAACCAGAGACGCTGCCACGGTTGGAGGCACTGCACCGCGACACGGTTTACATCACAGTTGTTGATGGCGATGGCCTTGCTGTTTCGCTTATTTATTCCACCTTCTGGCCGTTCGGTTCGGGTCTGGCCACCGGTCGCTACGGTATAAGTCTTCAGAACCGGGGAGCGGGCTTTTCTCTGGAAAAGAGCCATGTCAACGAGCTTCAGGGTGGCAAGCGGCCCTTGCACACATTGATCCCCGGGTTCCTTCGTAACGCGGGTGAATATGTGATGCCTTTCGGCGTCATGGGCGGTGCATATCAGGCAACTGGCCATGCACATCTCGTCTCGAACATTCTTGACTACGGAATGGATCCTCAAGCAGCGATCGACGTTCCGAGGAGTTTTTTCGATATCAGCACTGGCATTCTTGCACTGGAACAAGGCGTTTCGGAGAAGACAGCGACCCACCTTGCAGAGATGGGACACCGGATCAGCCGGGAATCCATCGGCATGGGTGGTGCCCAAGCCATCCGACGCGATTTGAGATCAGGGCTTCTTTGCGGTGGAACTGACCAAAGAAAAGACGGAGTAGCACTCGGCTTTTGAGGTGACGGCAAGGGAAAGACAAATCGGACTTGGCAGCAAAAAAATAACAACGCTGCAAAACAGGGGAATTGTAGATGGCAGAACCGGAAAGCGGAGTTGCCGGGAAAAAGCACTTTCTTCGTAGTACCGCAGCGTTTTTAGAGGGCACCGCCGGTCTTGCGGTCATAGCGCTGCTTGCCTGGCAGTTGGTAGTCGTCCTCCTTCGTTACGTATTTTCGCTGGGCTCGCCCTGGGCTAGCGATTTGTTGAGCTACCTGTTTTTCTTCGTGGTTGTTCTGCCCCTCACGGGTGTGCTTATCGGGAACACAAGCGTGCGTGTTGATGTCGTAAGCCGCGGGTTTTCCCAGCCGGCAGTCGACCTGATCGACCGTCTGGCATTGTTGCTGTTTGGATTTTCGGCTGGCTGGGTGGCATGGACGTCATTGCCGACAACACTGAACTCATGGCGTTTGCTGGAAAGCTCACCCAACCTGGGTGGCCTGCCAGGTTATTTCATTCTCAAGAGTTTCGTGACCGCAACATTTGCTGCGCTCTCGGTCGTGGCCCTGATTATGGCACTGCGCCGGCAGCCTTATAGTCCAGGGAGCAAGCTATGAACATTTTGCTCATCCTCTTTCTTCTTGCGCTTCTTTTTGGTGGAATACTGTCTGGTGCACCTGTTGCGTTTGTCCTGATGACCGCTCCGGTTGCTGTTGCATTCATTGGAGCAGCTATAGGGCATTTTGATCTTTCCTATTTGAATGCCTTCTCGGCCCGGACTTTCGGCATTGTCAGCAATCCGATCTTTTTGGCGGTGCCGCTCTTCGTGTTGATGGGCGGCTTGCTCGAGCGTTCTGACATTGCTCGTCGGATGATGATGACCGCTGGTGCGCTGTTCGGCAACAATCGGGGAGGTATCGCTTACGCGGTCGTTATCGTGGGTGCGCTTCTGGCAGCTTCCACTGGAGTGATCGGCGCGACGATATTCATGCTTGGCATGATCGCAATGCCGGCCATGATGAATGCTGGCTATTCCAAGCGGCTGGGTGCAGGAGTCATTTGTGCGTCCGGCTCGCTTGGCCAGATCATCCCGCCGTCAGTTTTGCTGATCCTTCTAACGGACCAGATTTCAGCTGCTTATCAGTCAGGTCGGCGGGCCGCTGGCGAGTGGGCTGCCCTTCCGGTTTCGGTCGGGGACCTGTTCGCCGGAGCACTTTTGCCTGGTCTGCTGCTCGTTGTCCTCTATCTCATCTACGTATTCGTGGTAGCGCGGTATCGCCCTGAACAATGCCCTCCGGTTGTAGAACTCGACAAGCAAGGCAAGGCGGTTCGTCTTCCGATGGGGGAGGTTCTCCAAACGCTGCTCCTGCCGTTGATGCTGATCCTCATCGTTCTTGGGTCGATACTTGGTGGAGTAGCAACCGCGACAGAAAGCGCAGCACTTGGTGCGGCTGGGGCGCTGGTAATTGCTGCATTGGACCATGAAGGGATACCTCGTTGGCAAAAGGTAGCAATGATTGCGATTTTGCCGGCAGCGGCGGTGTTGGTGCTAGTCAAGCTCACCGGCGGTGCTCAGGCTGGAGCACTGCAATCAACCGCTGCATTCTGTGCTCTGTTCTTTTTTGCACTTGGAGCAGGAATTGCTCTCTTTCGAGAATGGCGCTCTGGTAGCCTGATGCCCGTTGCTGTCGATACGGCACGCATGGTGGCTATGCTAACACTCATCGTTCTTGGTGCGAGCATGGTGTCACTTGTATTTCACGGTCTGCATGGTGACGCGTTGGTGCAGGAGTTCATCAGAGGCATCCAAGGCGGACCTTATGTTGCGGTCTTTGTCGTGATGCTCGTTATTTTCCTGCTTGGTTTCATCCTCGAATATGTGGAGATCATTTTCATTGTCATACCGATTGCCGGGCCGCCCCTGATGCAGGCCGGAATCGACCCTGTGTGGTTTGCGATACTGATTAGCATGAACCTGCAGATGAGTTTTCTCACTCCGCCCTTCGGCTATGCACTGTTCTACTTCCGTCGCGTGGCACCAGCGGAAGTAAGCACGGCCGATATCTACGCCGGAATTGTCCCGTTCGTTCTCCTGCAAATGCTTGCTCTCATAGCAGTTGCGTTCATTCCCGAACTGGCCACCTGGCTACCTAATGTCATCTATAAGTAAAACACCAGAGGAGACTACGAAAATGAAGAGAAGAGCATTACTTGGCGGCGCAGCCGCTGCTCCGCTTGTTTTGGGCGCGCCATTGGTCGCGCGTGCTCAGGCACAACATAACTGGAAACTCGTTACTTCTGTTCCCAAGGGACTGCCGGGTCCTGGCGTTTCCGCGCAACGCTGGGCAGACCGTATCACGGCCATGTCGGGGGGAGCCATCAACATACAACTTTTTGGAGTCGGCGAACTGGTGCCACCATTCGGCACACAGGAGGCTGTCGAAAGTGGAACGGCTGAGGCCTATCACGGTTCCGGTTCATGGTTTTCCGGGCGTGACATTGCCAATGCCTTCTTTACCGCCGCACCATTTGGCCTGACCTTCGATGAAATGCATGCATGGATGTATTATGGTGGTGGGCAGGAGCTGCTCAACGAGTTTACCCATCCTCGCAATCTTCAGGTTTTCATTGGCGGCGGCTCCGGTGTGCAAAGTGCTGGCTGGTTCAAAAAGGAAATCAAATCGCTCGATGATTTGCAGGGCCTGAATTTCCGCTCAGCGGGCCTTCAGGCCGAAGTGCTGAGAAAACTTGGAATGAACCCGACATCGGTTCCGCCCTCCGAAATTTTTGCAGCTCTGCAGTCCGGCACGCTTGATGGCGCTGAGTGGGTCGGGCCTGCCAACGATCTGGCATTCGGCTTCCAGAATATTGCCAAATACATGTATGCACCGACCTTCTCCGATGTCTATGGCGGCATTGAGTTTGGTATCAATCGAGCGGCCTGGGAAGCCTTGACCGACGAACAGCGCATGATTGTCGAGGTGGCGAGTGAGGCGGAAGCAAATCGGTCCTCTGCAGATACTTTCCACTCAAATCTGGTGGCGTATGAAAAGCTGCGGGGCACGGAAGGCCTGACGATCGGTTCTCTACCGCAGGATGTCTGGGAGGCACTTCGAAAAGCGTCCCGTGAGGTGATTGATACGGTGGCGGAAATCAGTGAATTCCACGGTCGTTTTGTGGAGGCGTATTACGCCTATGTAGAGAAGTCGACAAACTACAAGCATTACTACGATACCGACTTCCTTGCGCGTCGCGAGGCGTATTTCAGTTGATTATCCTTGGCGGTGCCACAATCGTGGTGCCGCCTTGCTCATTTTGCTGATGGTG
>JBNKQT010000359.1:0-3659 GCA_050297115.1 Ensifer sp.
AGCAGGCCGTCTACGCCATTTGGGATTTCTCACCAACAAAGGTCACAGTCACCACAAACAATCTCGACCATCCCCGCGCGCTCCAGCTCTACCAGATGTTCGGCTTTTCGCCGGTCAGCACCAGCGACGCGGTTGTCAGACCGCTGACAGACACTGAAATCCTGGAACTGGCAAAGCGTGATGATGGTCAGCCTGTGCAGGAAACGGGTGGCTAAACACCGGCCCGCAGGCAAATTGATTGGCGAAAGGAGCCAATCATGCCTCAAATTTCCTACCAGGCGATCCCGACCAAAGACGCCGAATACTACCGCTCCGGCGGTCTCGACGCCAACGGCCAACCGCCCGAACACCACATTTCCGACGGTGCCGGGCTGCCTTGCCGTCACTGCCTGAATTTTATCGTAGCGGGTGACCCATATCTCATTCTGGCCTACCGCCCGTTCCCGGCACTTCAGCCCTATGCAGAAACCGGCCCCATATTCATTCACGCCGAGGCCTGCGAGCGTTATGAAAACGAGGCTGAAATCCCGCCAGCCCTGAAATCCAGCCCCAACTACATCCTGCGTGGCTATGGCAAGGACGAGCGCATCGTCTACGGCACCGGCGCTGTAACGCCCATTGATGCCATGCAGACCCGGGCCGAAGAACTTCTGAAGCGAAAGGACATATCCTATGTCCACGTTCGCTCAGCGCAAAATAACTGCTATCAGGCCCGCATCACCAAAGAGTGACAAACGCAAAAATGGCCCGGACTCTTATCCGGGCCACCAACAGTTCAAAGGGCGCAAACCAAGGCCCAAAAACTATGCCACCTTCAAAGCAGCCTCCGGCACCACCAGATCATAGCCGAGCGCTTCCGCGACAGCCTGGTTGGTAATCCGGCCCTTATGCACATTCAGGCCATTGCGCAGATGCATATCTTCGGTAATCGCAGCCAGGCCGCGATCAGCCAGCGCCAAACCATGCATCAGCGTCGCATTGTTCAACGCCGCAGCCGATGTCACCGGCACCGCACCCGGCATATTGGCAACGCAATAATGCACAACGCCATCAACTACGTAGGTCGGATCGGAATGTGTCGTTGCATGCGAAGTCTCAAAGCAACCGCCCTGATCAATCGCCACGTCCACAATCACCGCACCCTTCTTCATGCCGGTCAGCATTTCGCGCGTCACCAGCTTCGGCGCAGCCGCACCCGGGATCAGCACCGCGCCCACCACCATATCAGCGGAGAACACTTCGCCTTCCAGCGCCTCAATGGAAGAATAACGCGTGTGAACGCGACCGCCGAAAATATCGTCCAGCTCACGCAAGCGCGGCAGCGAACGATCCAGAATGGTCACATCCGCACCAATTCCAACCGCCATTTTCGCCGCATTCAAACCAACAACGCCACCACCGATAATCACCACCTTGCCCGGCTCCACGCCTGGCACGCCGCCCAGCAGCTTGCCCAAACCACCATTGGCTTTTTGCAACGCTGTCGCGCCCGCCTGAATGGAAAGACGCCCGGCCACTTCCGACATCGGAGCCAAAAGTGGCAGGCCACCACGCGCATCCGTTACCGTTTCATAGGCCACAGCCGTCACGCCGGACTCCACCAGACCCTTCGTTTGTTCTGCATCAGGCGCAAGGTGCAGATAAGTATAAAGAATCTGCCCCTCTTTCAGCTGTACCCATTCCGATGGCTGAGGCTCCTTCACCTTCACCACCATGTCGGAGCGCTCAAAAACATCCTTTGCACTGTCTACGATCTTCGCACCTGCCGCCATATAAGCCGCATCGTCGGCCCCAATGCCAAGTCCGGCGCCAGTCTCCACAATCACCGTATGGCCATGCGCCACATATTCGCGCACCGACCCCGGTGTCAGACCAACACGATACTCATGGTTTTTGATTTCCTTCGGGCAGCCAACGATCATCTGTAGTTCCTCTCTCATCTGCCGCTCATCTGCGGCATTCACATTTAGATGGTGCAATTAAAGCGCAACTGCCGCGAAATGTCCTTGCGAAGTCAGCTTCCCAAAACAGAGAATTTCGCATATTATTTCAAAAAATAGGGAAAAATTAGAAGGAAAGACGATGACCGACCTCGATCGCATCGATATGTTGATGCTTAAAACCCTGCAGGAAAATGGCCGAATCTCAAACGCAGACCTCGCCGAGAAGGTCGGCCTCTCCCCATCCGCCTGCTCCCGCCGCCTCGATATATTGGAAAAATCGGGAACCATTTCCGGCTACCACGCTCGCCTTTCCAACAAGGCCATTGGCTACAAGATGATGGTGATCGTGCATATTTCGCTGTCCGGCCAATTCGCCAAAACACTTGCGGAATTCGAGGCAGCCGTAAAACTCTGCCCCAATATCGTCGTCTGCTACCTCATGTCCGGAGAATATGACTATATCCTCCGCGTCGCAGCCAAAGACCTGGAAGACTACGAGCGCATCCACCGCGACTGGCTATCCGCCTTGCCGCATGTCGTGAAAATCAACTCATCCTTCTCACTGCGCGAAATCATCGATCGTCCCAACGCAAGCCTGATTTGAGTTCAGCACACCTTGTTTCTGCCGGAAGATTTCGCGGTGTAAAGCCGCATATCTGCGGTCTCCAGAAGTGTCACAACATCCTCGCCGTCAACGCCCTGTTCAGCAACACCCGCGCTGAAAGTAACGCTGGCGCCGTCAGGTGTGTGAACTTCAGCGGCCAGTTCCTCGCGCAAAGCATCCAGCTGTTCATGCGCCTCGCCGCGCCGAAACCCATAGGAAACCAGCACGAATTCTTCACCGCCATAGCGGTAGAAACGTGTGTTTTCACTGCGCCCCTCAGCCATGAAGAATTTCACAAACGCCTTCAAAACCTCGTCACCTGCCAGGTGACCATGCCGGTCGTTGATCTTTTTGAAGAAATCAATGTCAAGAATGGCAAGACAGGTTGTCCGCCCTTCCTTTTTGGCCTTTGCAAGCAGTTCCGGCATATCGGCATCAAAACGATCCCGGTTAAAGGCTCCGGTCAAACCGTCAAGCCCGGAATAGGTCAGCAGGCTTTCATAGCGTTCGCGAAACGTGAGATCCTGAAACAGGTCTCCCACACCCCGTTCAGGATGCCGCAGGCGAAAATAGAGTTTGCTTCGGAAATAGGCACCAAGCAGCAGGCCAAACAGGACAACACAGCCCAGCTTGACAAGGAGGCCACCCCAAAACGCCTCTGCGCTCACATCATATTGCCACTTCAAAACGCCAAAGAAGCCAATCTGGTCGAAGGTCAGCCAGATTGCGCCGGCAATCAACAGGCGCAGCGTTCGAATGCGCAGCCCCATCAAGCGCAGCTTCTCATACGAAAGCACAATGCCAATAGCGTCCACATAGAGCAGCAGCGTTCCCCAGATCATCAGGGAGCCCATTTCGCTCAAGAAACCGGAATCCACCGCAACATTGCCAGCGCCAACATGCAAACCGGTGGTGATGGCTAAAATCAGAACGAGGAAGTTGCCAATCAAAAGACCGTATATCGGCTGGCGAACAGCAGACGCATCCTCCTCAATATAAAGTGCGAGGATCATCATCAGCTTGCCGGCAAAATAAGGCGCGGATGCCGGGGCGACGAGGCCAAACGGCAGCACCAGCAACAGATTGGCCGCCAGATACGTCTCCAGAAAATG
>JBNKQT010000360.1:0-5518 GCA_050297115.1 Ensifer sp.
TATCGGCGAACCGGCGCTTGGCACCGGCGGCCTCACGCCCCCACCGCAGGGCTATTGGGCCGCTATCCAGAAGGTTCTCAAAAAGCACGACATTCTGCTGATTGCCGACGAAGTTGTCACCGGCTTTGGCCGACTTGGCTCCATGTTCGGCGCGCTGCATTACGATATCGAACCGGACTTCATCACCATCGCCAAGGGCCTGACCTCGGCCTAGGCGCCCCTTTCCGGCTCCATCGTTTCCGACCGCGGGTGGAAGGTGCTGGAACAGGGCACGGACGAGTTTGGCGCAATCGGCCATGGCTGGACATACTCAGCCCACCCGATTGGTGCGGCAGCAGGCGTTGCCAACCTCAAACTGGTCGACAGCCTCGGCCTCGTGGACAATGCAGGCAAGACCGGCGCTTACTTCAAGGCCGCACTTAAAGACGCACTGGGCGACCACCCCAATGTGGGCGATATTCGCGGCGAAGGCCTGCTTTGTGCTGTGGAATTTGTAGAAGACCGCGACGGCCGCAAGTTCTTCGATCCATCCAAGAAAATCGGCTACGCGCTTGCTGCTGCCCTGCTTAAGGAAGGCGTTATCGGTCGTGCCATGCCACAAGGTGATATCATCGGCTTTGCACCGCCGCTTTGCCTGAGTGAGAACGAAGCCGACCAGGTTGTTGCAGCCATGAAAAAGGCAGTCGACAGCGTGCTCTAAAACCGGGTAGCCTGCTGGAAGTTCTCTCAATGAAACAACATCCGGCAGGGGCAATATGAGCAATAATTCCTATGACAAAGGGCGGCTGGACCTGCCCTTTGTCGGCATCGCGACCTTTGGCAAACGCGCTTATGTGCCGGATTGGGGTAACATCAAGGCCGATGTTGCCGTTCTCGGTGCCCCTTTTGACTTCGGAACGCAATGGCGGCCGGGCGCACGCTTTGGGCCGCGCGCAATTCGCGAAGCCTCCACCCTGTTTTCTTTCGGGCATGCTGGCGCCTATGATCACGACGACGGCGTCACCTATCTCGACAATGTAGACATTGTGGATATTGGCGACGCAGATATCGTGCACACCGATACGATACAGAGCCACGCCAATATCGAGGCCGGTGTGCGCGCCATCCTTAAGGCCGGAGCCCTGCCTGTGGTTCTCGGAGGCGATCATTCCGTCAACATTCCCTGCATCAACGCTTTTGATGATCAGGGGCCTTTCCATCTTGTGCAGATTGATGCGCATCTTGACTTCGTGGATGAGAGACACGGTGTGCGAAATGGCCATGGCAACCCGATGCGCAGGGCTGCTGAAAAATCCTATGTGACAGGCCTCACGCAAATCGGCATCCGCAACGTCTCTTCCACAGCAAAAGAGGGATATGACACCGCCATTGCGATGGGTTCGGACATCATCACGGTGCGCAACGCCCGCAAGCTTGGGACAGAGGAAATTCTCGAGCGAATCCCGGAAGGTGGAAACGTGTACCTCACCATCGATATTGATGGTTTCGACCCTTCGATTGCGCCGGGCACCGGCACACCAAGCCATGGCGGTTTCCTCTACTACGAGATACTCGACATCATCGCAGGATTGGCTGAACGCAACAAAATCATCGGCATAGACCTGGTGGAGGTCGCTCCCGAATACGACCACACGGGCACAACAGCAGTTCTGGCAGCACAAGTATTACTGAATACAATCGGCAGGATTTTTCACTTCCGCAGCTGATACGAAAAAACAGGGGAATGGGAGGAAAACATGGAGTTCGATTATGTGATTGCAGGGGGCGGGTCTGCAGGTGCAACGCTTGCGGCCCGATTGAGCGAAGACCCCAACATCACCGTTTGCCTGCTGGAGGCTGGCGGCAAGGGTGACAGCATTCTGGTCCGTGCGCCAGCAGCCGTTGTTGCCATGCTGCCAGGCTACGGCAAAATCAACAATTGGGCCTTCAACACCGTTCCGCAACCCAGCCTGAAGGGTCGTCGCGGGTATCAGCCACGCGGTCGTGCCCTTGGCGGCTCATCCGCCATCAATGCTATGCTCTATGTGCGTGGTCATCGCGCCGATTACGACAAATGGGCTGAGCTTGGCTGCACTGGCTGGGATTGGGATTCAGTTCTCCCCTATTTCAAACGCGCCGAAAGCAATGAGGAGGGCGATAGTGAATTTCATGGCAGTTCAGGGCCGCTTCAAGTCAGCAATCAACGCAACCCACGACCGGTCAGCGGTGCGTTTATCGAGGCCGCAGAAACTCTCCAATACCGCCGCAGCGCCGATTTCAATACCGGAGACAATGAAGGTTTCGGTTACTATCAGGTCACGCAATTTCATGACGCGGATAAACGTGGCGAGCGCTGCTCGGCAGCAGCAGGCTACCTGCACCCGGTCATGGAAAGTCGCAAAAACCTGACCGTTGTCACCAATGCGCGGGCAACCCGCATTGTGCTTGACGGCAAACGCGCAACCGGCGTTGAATACAAAAAAGGCGGACGCCAGCTGCTTGCGACCGCGCGGCGCGAGGTCATCGTCTCAGGTGGTGCTTTCGGCTCACCGCAACTCCTGCAACTTTCTGGAATCGGGCGCCCGGAAGACATCAAAAAACACGGGATCGAGGTTACCCACAAGCTGCCCGGTGTGGGGCAAAACCTGCAGGATCACCTCGACTTTACGCTGGGTTTCAAATCAAAAGACACAGACAATTTCGGTATTGGGGCCGCTGGCACCATCAACCTGATCAAACACATTTTGCGATGGCGCAAGGATGGTTCCGGGATGATCGCCACGCCTTTTGCGGAAGGGGCAGGTTTCTTCAAAACAACGCCGGCTCTGGACCTCCCGGATATTCAGCTTCACTTTGTGATTTCTGTTGTTGATGATCACGCCCGCAAGCTGCATCCGGGTTACGGCTTCTCATGCCATTTGTGCGTTCTGCGCCCACATTCGCGCGGCGAGGTTTTCCTGCAATCCTCCGACCCTATGGCTGATCCAGCTATTGACCCGAAATACCTGTCGGACGCGCGCGACCTGAAAACGATGATTGCAGGTGCAAAGATCACGCGCGAGATCCTGCTTGCCGAGCCACTGGCGAAGTATCGCCACAAGGAGCTTTTTGGCGTGCATGACAACATGAGTGATACCGAGTGGGAAGAACTGATCCGCGCGCGCGCCGATACGATCTATCACCCGGTTGGAACCTGTAAAATGGGCACCGATGACATGGCAGTTGTTGACCCTGAACTACGCGTGAAAGGCCTGAGCAATCTGCGGGTCGTCGATGCTTCCGTCATGCCGACGCTGATCGGCGGGAACACAAATGCGCCGACCATCATGATCGCTGAAATGGCCGCTGAGATGATCCGCTCGGCATCATAGGGATAGCTCCGGGAGGGACGTCCCCTCCCGGAGGAAAATTCAGGAACGCTGAATTTATCACGTGCTTTTTTCCTTGAGATATTCAATCATCGCTGAAAAATCCCGACCTGCGCCGCCTTCTTTTACGAAGGCCTCATAGAGGGAAAGCGCATGCGCACCCATCGGTGTTTCCTGCCCGGCTTCCGATGCGGCCTGCTGAGAAAGACCCAAATCCTTGAGCATCAAATCTGCAGCAAAACCCGGCTTGTAGCCATTATCAGCAGGTGATTGCGGACCTACGTCTGGAACCGGGCAATAGGTATTAACCGACCAGCATGAGCCCGAAGACGTGGACATAACGTCAAAGGCGGCTTGGGCGGAAAGGCCAAGTTTTTCGGCGAGCGCGAAAGCCTCGCAAGTCCCGATCATGGAAATGCCGAGCAGCATGTTATTGCAGATTTTGGCCGCCTGCCCTGCACCACCCTCACCGCAGTGGACGATTTTGCCACCCATCACGCCAAGCACACCTTGTGCCTTGTCAAAAGCATCCTTCTCGCCGCCCACCATAAAGGTAAGCGTGCCAGCGGCAGCACCCCCGATGCCGCCAGAAACCGGCGCATCAAGCATTTGCAGTCCCGCGGCTGTGGCCATTTCGTGGGCCTTGCGCGCGCTCGCCACATCAATCGTTGATGAATCGATGACAACTGCGCCCTTTTGCGCAGCCTTTGTGAGAGCTTCAAACACCTTCAGCACAATGGCCCCATTCGGCAGCATGGTGACAATGAAGTCTGCTCCGCTAACGGCATCTTCAACGCTCGCGGCAATTTTCATTCCTGCACTTTCAGCCTTCGCCAAAGCATCAGGCTGGGTATCGAATGCCGTGATTACATGCCCTGCCCCCACAAGGTTTGCCGCCATTGGCAATCCCATATTTCCAAGACCGATAAAACCAATCTGGCTCATAATTCCTCCCATTGCGTGCAACTTTGTTGCGATATCCACCCAATGCGCATCTTATTCCGATGAAAGAACAATGCCAGCCCCCACAGATAAAATGAACAAGACCAAAGACGCATTCGACCGGGGTTGTTTGCGTTGTCATTTTGGGCTTACTAGTTGATCTTCAGGGAGTGAGGACAAGACATGGCGGATTTGACGCGTCTGGACGGGGAGTTTGAGTACATCATCGTAGGCGGCGGCACGGCAGGCTGCGTTTTGGCAAATCGGCTAAGCGCCAACCCCAAGACACGGGTGCTGCTGCTGGAGGCTGGTGGCGATGACAATTACCATTGGGTGAAAATACCGGTGGGCTACCTTTATTGCATTGGCAACCCACGCACCGACTGGATGATGAAAACAACGGAAGAGCCGGGCCTCAATGGCCGCTCGCTGGTTTATCCGCGTGGTAAGGTGCTGGGCGGCTGCTCGTCTATCAACGGCATGATTTATATGCGCGGTCAGGCTGCTGACTACGACCATTGGCGGCAATTGGGCAATGTTGGCTGGGGCTGGGATGACCTTCTGCCCTATTTCCTGAAATCCGAGGATCACTACGGCGGAGACAGCGAGTTTCATCAACGGGGTGGCAACTGGAAGGTCTCAAAGCAACGCCTGCAATGGGATATTCTGGAAGCCGTTCAGCGCGGTGCGCAGGAATTCGGCATCATGCCGCGCGCTGATTTCAATGACGGTAATAACGAAGGCTCCGGTTTTTTTGAGGTGAACCAGAATAACGGCGTGCGCTGGAACACGACCGAGGGCTTTTTGCGCCCTGCAATGAAGCGCGCAAACCTGCGTGTACTGACAAAGGCGAATACCGACCGCATTCTTTTTGACGGCAAGCGCGCAACAGGCATTCGCTTCCGCTGGCAAGGAAGAACACATGAGGCTTTTGCCAATGCGGAGGTACTGCTGGCCGCTGGCGCAATCAATTCACCAAAACTACTGGAATTGTCCGGGATCGGCCAGCCTGCACTTATTGCATCACTTGGCATTGAAACAGTTCACGAAAGCAACGGTGTGGGCGAGAACCTTCAAGACCACCTGCAAATCCGAACCGCTTATAAGGTGAAAAATGCGCGCACGCTCAACACACTTGCCAACTCCATGCTTGGCAAAGCGCGGATGGGGCTTGAATAGGCGTTAAAACGCAGTGGCCCGCTCTCCATGGCACCCAGCCAATTCGGCAT
>JBNKQT010000361.1:0-3678 GCA_050297115.1 Ensifer sp.
TGATGGTGCTGCCGCGCAGTAGCGAAGACGCGGCGCGTCAGCGGAGTGCTGAGTTGCGCAGTAAATTCGCAAACGCAAATATCGCAGGACTGCTGAATTTTATGCCAAAATTTTCCGCTGGCATCGCAACAGCCCCCAAAGCGGGAACAACGCTTTCAGACTGCGTAAAAGCCGCAGACATCGCTCTTTATCGCGCAAAGATATCTGGCCGAAATCAGGACGTCATGTGGGGCGATCATCTCAAAGGCATGTCCAATGTCAGTCACAGGCATGACAGCGACACAACCGGCCGCGTGGCCTAAGAGCAAGGCTTACGAAACCTCTTCCCCGCAAGCCCGTCTGAAACGACGCACAGTCTCCGCCATCCCGTAGATCAGCGCATCGGCAGTCAAACCATGACCAATTGAGACTTCATCCAACTGTGGAATACGCGCCGCCAACGCTGGCAGGTTTTCAACCGTCAGATCATGACCGGCATTCACGCCAAGGCCAAGCTTCGCCGCAATATCCGCAGTCTGCCCCAGTTCCTCCAGCAGCCTTTGCCCAGCCGCTGAGTCATCATAGCAACCACCATAGGGGCCTGTATAAAGCTCGATTCGGTCCGCGCCCGCATCCTTCGCAATTTCAAGCGCTTCCCGGTCCGCATCACCATCGGCAAAAAGCGAAACACGAAAACCATTGTCCTTCAACCGTCGGCAAACGGAGCGCAGCACATTGTGGTTCTTGCGAAAATCCCAGCCGTGGTCCGATGTTGCCTGCGAGGGATCATCCGGCACCAGAGTTACCTGCTCAGGCTTGTGCACGTCCACAAGCTGCAGGAATTCCTCAGTTGGGTAACCCTCCATATTGAATTCCGCTGCAGGAAACTCCGTATCAATCAAGGCTCTAATCTCCGGAACATCGGAAAAGCGAATATGTCGCTGATCAGGCCTTGGATGAACCGTCAGTCCATAGGCACCTGCCTCCAGCGCAATCCGCCCGATACCGGTGACACTCGGCCACGGCAGATCGCGGCGGTTTCGAAGCATAGCAATGGCATTCAGGTTGACAGAAAGTTTTGCAGGCATCGCACTCAAATTCCAGCTGTTCTTGGTGTCGGCGAAACTATTTCAGCCAGCCCCACTTTGCCAACGCTTTTCCTTGTTAATCGATAACATAATTTGATGAATGCATGGATTATGTAGTTCAAGTTCTACCCACTCAAAAAACTTAAAACCACGCAGAAACGTGCAAAGTAAAGCAGGGAAAGGCGCAAATAGAACGCCCTATTTTTAGTGGGTTACATAAAATTCGAATCATATGTACAATTGGTTGTATGAAAAGCCTCTATGGGGACGAGGTTTTGGTCGAAAGACAGACAAGTAATGCGGGATCGGAATGTGGCGGTCGCCATATTTACAGGAGGAAATAGGAAGGTCCTGATATCTTTGGTGTAACTGACTGAAAGGCGGGTTGTTTCATGTCAGAAGATACGCATACCAAACGCCGGTCGTCCGAGGGGGGCATCGTCGTTGAAACCGGGGGTGGTTTCCTTCCATCGATCGAGTTGCCAGACAATCTTCCAACTGGCGCGATTGGTATTGCCGATATGGCAGATGCCTTTGGCGTAACGCACCGCACATTGCATTTCTACGAAGAAAAAGGGCTTTTGCAGGCTGGTCGGGTTGGCCTCATGCGCGTTTACGACCACGAACAGGTCGCACGCATGGCCATCATAAACGCCTGCCGCGAGGTCGGCATGCCGGTCATTATCATTCAGGAACTGATGGATGACCTTGCAAAAGCTTCGAGTGAGCAGGAAGCAGACAACACACTCCTGCATTTCCTCGAAATTCGCAAACGGGAATTGCAGGCTGAACAGTCAACCATACTGCGCCAGATCAACCAGCTGAGCGACCTGATAGGCGCACTGGGCGATGAAAGCGGCATGGCCAACGATAACGCTGAGCCGGAAGTGCTTACCAAGCTGGAGATCAAGTGTGTAGGCCTGATTGCCGAGGGCTATTCCAGCACCCGCCTGTCGCACACATTGGAACTGGCACCATCGGAAGTTGCCGCGCTTGAAGCCAGCTTGATTTCAAAGCTTGGAACCAAGAACCGTTTTCAGGCAGTTGCCAAAGCGATCATGCTTGGCTTGGTGGAAACCTGACGTCTCAGCGGACGATCGTCAGCGTCTCCGCAGCCCGCGTTACAGCAGTATAGAGCCAGCGCTCACGGCTATCGCGAAACGCCCAGCTCTCATCAAACAATACCACATTGTTCCATTGCGAGCCCTGCGCTTTGTGCACGGTCAGCGCATAGCCATAATCAAACTCATCATACCGCTTGCGGGTCGACCATGGGATTTCTGTTTCGATATCCTCAAACGCCGCTTTCAGCAGTTTGATCTTGGCCGCACCGCGGTCCATGTCGTCGATTTCCGGCTTGATCAGCAGGTTTATGCCCGGCTTCACTGTCTCTTTCGCTGATGTCATCACCTGCCAAAGAGAACCATTCAAAAGCCCCTTTTGCGGATCATTCCGCAAGCAGACCAGTTTGTCTCCGCTCTGAGGATAGTCAGCGGTAAAACCCTTCAGCTCACGCAATCGCTTGTTATAGCGCCGCCGCGTCTTGTTGGTCCCTACCAACACCTGATCGGCCTCCAACACAAGATCCTGATCCACCTCATTACGCGAGATAATCTTGGCCGTGCCCCAATCCCCGTGCATAAGTTCCTTGCCTTCACGAACATGCATGGCAAGCTCGATAATCGGATTGTCACGTGCCTGGCGATGAATTTCGGTCAGCAAGTAGTCCGGCTCGGATTCGGTGAAAAAACCGCCGCCGGTTACTGGCGGCAACTGCCCGGGATCACCAAGCACCAGAATGGGCGTGCCGAAACTCATCAGGTCGCGCCCCAGATTTTCATCCACCATCGAGCATTCGTCGATCACAATCAGCGATGCTTTGGCCACCGGGCTCTGGCGATTGAGCGAAAACATGGGCGTCACAGATTTCCGCCCGGTCTCCTCGTCCTCCACCTCTTCCTCACCGCGCGGGCGATAAATCAGCGAGTGAATTGTCGTTGCGTTAGAAGCCCCGCGTGAGCGAAGCACTTGTGCTGCCTTGCCGGTAAAGGCTGCAAAAAGCACGTCCCCATCTACATGTTCGGCGAAATACCGGGCCAGTGTCGTTTTGCCAGTGCCCGCATAACCAAACAGCCTGAAGAGCGGCGAACGCCCCTCTTTCAGCCAGTTTGAAACGGCCTTTAAGGCCTCATCCTGTTGCGGTGAAAATTCCATGACTATGGAGAGACAGGATTCGCCCGCCCCACGCAACAAAAAATGCAAATCCAAAGCTGCCTGCACTCACACAATCGTGTTCACAAATTATACCAAGGACCAACAATTAGAACTCATCTGATGAGAGCTGACATGGCCGTCCGAGTAGGAAAATACCGCAGTCACGATGCCGTAGCATCGTGCGAGGATTTTGACGCCCGCGGTGGCCATGTCAGCCTCACCCGAAGGGCCGGGCGGTTTTGCAAGCCTGCGTCGCCCACAAATCCTCACCGTAGCTAAGGCTACGCCTGCGGTTTTCGCCTAGCCGGCTTGCAAAAGCGCGCCGGTCAGATGGGTTCTAATCATTGGTCATTGGTCATTGGTCATTGGTCATTGGTCATTGGTATTAGTTCATACT
>JBNKQT010000362.1:0-5812 GCA_050297115.1 Ensifer sp.
TAGGGATTCGTGAAAGTTCGTCAAGGATCAGGAGAATTCCATAATCACCGCGTCGACGGCCAGGCTGTCGCCGGCCTTGGCCTTGATGGCGGAGACAACGCAGTCACGCTCGGCGCGCAGCACGTTTTCCATCTTCATGGCTTCCACAATGGCGAGCGCCTGGCCTTCCTGCACCTCGTCACCCTCAGCCACCATGAGCGAGGAGATGAGGCCCGGCATGGGGCAGAGGAGGAGGTTGGATGTATCCGGCGGGGCCTTGATGGGCATGAGGGCGGCGAGTTCGGCAGCGCGTGGGGTGAAGACCTGCACTTTGAGATCGATACCGCGCTGGCGCATGCGGAAACCGCCGGGGGCGGGCTGGATTTTGAAGGCGAAGTTGGTGCCCTCTATTGCGACGATGGCGAGCTGGTTGCCGGGTTGCCAGTCGGTTTCTATCTGGGCTGGGTCACCGTCTTTCAAAGTGACTTCGTAGCCGGTTTCGATCTCGCGAATACTGGCCGGGATGGCTGTTTCGCCGATGCGCACGACCTTGTCCGCGCCATTGCCGGTGCCGACGTTGAAATGCGCGCCGGAGATTTTGGCATTGCGTTCAGAGGCGATGCGGGAAAGGACGAGGGCGGCCTGGGCGAAGCGGTGGAGGGATGCCTCGTCGGGTTCGACCGGGGTGAAGCCATCCGGATACTCCTCGGCAATGAAACCGGTGGACAGGCGGCCTTCGCACCAGCGGGGATGCTGCATGAGCGCGGCGAGGAACGGCAGGTTGTGGCCGATGCCCTCCACTTCGAAACGATCGAGTGCGTCGGCCATGGCATCGACTGCGGCTGCGCGGTCGGGCGCCCATGTGCAGAGCTTGGCAATCATGGGATCGTAGAACATGGAGATTTCAGAACCCTCGGTCACGCCGGTGTCGTTGCGCACTTTGGCCTCGGTTGACGCGACTTCCTGCGGCGGGCGGTAGCGCGTGAGGCGACCGATGGAGGGCAGGAAATTGCGGTAGGGGTCTTCGGCATAAAGACGGGATTCAATGGCCCAGCCGTTGAGTTTCACATCCTTCTGGGTGAGTGCGAGCTTCTCGCCGTAAGCCACGCGGATCATTTGCTCGACGAGATCGACGCCGGTGATGAGTTCGGTGACGGGGTGTTCCACCTGCAGGCGCGTGTTCATTTCGAGGAAATAGAAATTGCGGTTCTTGTCGACGATGAATTCCACCGTGCCCGCGCTTTGGTAGTCCACGGCCTGTGCCAGTGCGACGGATTGTTCGCCCATGGCCTTGCGGGTCTTTTCATCAAGGAACGGCGAGGGGGCCTCTTCCACCACCTTCTGGTTTCGTCGCTGAATGGAGCATTCGCGTTCACCGAGATAGATGACGTTGCCATGGGCATCACCCAAGAGCTGGATTTCGATATGGCGGGGCTCTTCGATGAATTTTTCAATGAAAATGCGGTCGTCGCCGAAAGAGGACGCGGCTTCGGATTTGGAGCGCTCGAAACCCTCTTTGGCTTCGGCATCGTTCCAGGCAATGCGCATGCCCTTGCCGCCGCCGCCAGCCGACGCCTTGATCATCACCGGATAGCCAATTTCAGAGGCGATTTTCACAGCGTGGTCGGCATCATCGATCAAACCCATATAGCCGGGGACGGTGGAAACGCCCGCTTCTGCGGCGATCTTTTTCGACGTGATCTTGTCGCCCATCGCCTCAATGGCTTTCACCTTGGGGCCGATGAAGGTGGTGCCTTCTTTTTCGAGTGCTTCGCAGAAGGAAGCACGCTCGGAGAGAAAGCCATAGCCGGGGTGAACCGCTTCGGCACCGGTTTCCTTGCACGCGGCGATGATCTTGTCAGCGATCAGGTAGCTTTCAGCGGCAGGTGGTGCGCCGATATGGACGGCCTCATCAGCCATTTTCACATGCTCGGCATTGCGATCAGCGTCGGAATAGACGGCGACGGTGGCGATGCCCATCTGTTTGGCAGATTTGATGACCCGGCAGGCGATTTCGCCACGGTTGGCTATGAGTATTTTCTTGAACATGTTTCCCCCGCTTCCATCTAGTTCTTCAAAGCGTCGAGCGCTTTTTTGTGTTTTTCCATCAACTGTCTGTCGCCTAATGCTTTACCGACCTTCATGAGACCGAAATGCGCAGCAGGGTCATCGGGGTCAATTTCCAAGGCCCTGTTGAAATGCTTTTCGGCATCTGCCGGTTTGCCGCGCAGAAGATAAACGCGGCCCCAATCGGCGTAGAGCCGGGACTGATCGCCAACGAGCGAATGTGTTTTCTCAAAGAAACGGTCGATGGTTGCCAACGCGTCGCCGCGAATGGCTGACGCAACGGCGAAGCCCCAATAAATGCGACCTTCTTGAGGGTCGAGCAGCCATGCCTGGTTGAAGCGGCGCATCGCGCCCTCTGCATCGCCCTGGTCGATCAGCTTCCAGCCAGACTGCAACGTGTCTTGTGCGGCAGCCTTGCGGTCGCCATTGGCTTTTGCCAGCGCGTCCGCGATGAATTTTTCATTGGCAAGCTGCCGGGCAGATGTGAGCTCTGTGCCCTCCCACATGGGTGCAACTTTATCGTTTTCCGCAAGCGTGGATGTTGCCATGAGGGCAAGCAGCGTGGCGGCCAGAGTGAGGTGTTTTGCCAAACGGTTTCCAGTTTTCATGCTGTTCCTGCCTCATATGCTTCAAAACCTGCTGCGCGAAGTTCGCAGGCCGGGCAGGTGCCGCAGCCATAGCCCCATGTGTGGCGGGTGGTGCGTTCACCGCGATAGCAGGTGTGTGTGTTTTCCAGAATAAGATCGACCAGCGGCTTGCCGCCGAGGTCTTCAGCCAATGCCCAAGTGGCGGCTTTGGTGAGCCACATCAGCGGCGTGTGGATGACCTGCCGCGTGTCGAGGCCGAGCGAGAGTGTCACTTGCAGGGCCTTCAGCGTGTCGTCGCGGCAATCGGGATAGCCGGAATAATCCGTCTCGCACATGCCGCCCACGAGGTGTTTGGCCTCGCGGCGATAGGCGAGTGCAGCGGCGGCGGTGAAGAAGAGAATGTTGCGGCCCGGCACAAATGTGTTGGGCAGGCCCGCCTCCGTCATTTCGATTTCCATATCCTGCGTGAGCGCGGTTTCGGAAATAGCCGAAAGCAGGCTCATGTCGATCAGATGGTCCTCGCCGAGCTTGAGCGCCCATTGCGGGAAAAAGGCTTTCATCTTTTCCAGAAACGTCTTGCGCACATCAAGCTCAATGCGGTGGTTCTGGCCATAGTCGAACCCGACCGTTTCCACATGGTCGAAATTGGCCAATGCCCACGCAAGGCAGGTGGCAGAGTCCTGACCGCCGGAAAAGAGAACGAGTGCCGTGCCGCCAATCATCCCTTACACCTCAAACACAGCTTCGAAAGCTTCGGGGAAGCTTTTGCGGGCCACGTCTTCGTTGATCACCAGCATGGCCTCATAGGATTCTGCGTCGAAGGGTTTTTCGGCGGGCAGAACCTCGCGCCCGAAAAGGCGCGAGAGGCGACCGGCATCGAGATTGCCGCGCTCGAAGGGCTCATCCCCGAAATAGTGCCAGAGCGAGTGGAGGAAGGCAGCATCTGCCTTTGCCTCGGACTGGTCGCGGCTTAAGTGGCGCGGGCGCTCCACGATCTTGGCCACGCCTTTGGGATTGGCGCGGCGGATTGTGAATTGCCAGCCTGTTCCGGTGAGGCCGGAGGGGAAGCCGCGATGCTTGGTCATTTCGGGGAGTTTTGCCATGTCTTTTCTCGTCTATTTCTCGTCGCCGATCTTGTCCTGCGTGCGCAGTTCAAAGTCGGACGCATCGTGACGCTCGCGCAGGATTGAGGCCGGATCGCCGCCGGGTTTGTTGACCATGGAGCCGCGCTTGGCGGCGGGGCGCTCGGCAATCTGCTTGGTCCAGCGCTGCACGTGTTCATATTCTTCGACTGCGAGAAACTCGCCCGCCTCATAGGCACTACCGGCGGCAAGGCGGCCATACCACGGCCATATAGCCATATCGGCTATCGAATATTCATCGCCAGCTATATATTCGTGATTGGCAAGCTGACGGTCCAGCACGTCCATCTGGCGCTTCACTTCCATGGCGTAGCGGTCGATAGCATACTGTATTTTCATTGGCGCATAGGCATAGAAATGGCCAAAACCGCCGCCGAGGAAGGGCGCGGAACCCATCTGCCAGAAGAGCCAGTTCATCACTTCAGCGCGTTTGCGCGCGTCGGTTGGCAGAAACGCGCCAAACTTGTCAGCCAGATAAGTCATCATCGAGGCGCTCTCGAAAAGCCGGATCGGCGCACCGCCATCAGCGGGCGCATGGTCCATCATGGCCGGGATTTTCGAATTCGGGTTCACATTAACAAAGCCGGAACCGAACTGGTCGCCCTCGCCAATATTGATCAGCCAGGCATCATATTCCGCACCCGAATGACCGGCAGCCAGAAGCTCTTCCAGCATCACGGTGACCTTCACACCATTGGGCGTGCCGAGCGAATAAAGCTGGATCGGATGCTTGCCGACTGGCAATTCCTTGTCGTGCGTGGGGCCTGCAATCGGGCGGTTGATATTGGCAAAACGCCCACCGCTCGCACTATCCCAAGTCCAAACCTTCGGCGGCACATAACCGGCGGGTAGGTTCTTCTCAGGCGGAAATTTATTTTCGTCAGTCATTTGTGTGGTCCTTTTTGAGAAATGGATTTGCTTTTCTCAATGTAGGTCAATTGTCTTAATTTGATAGGGGCGGTGACGGGTTTGTTTGGTCAAAAATTTTAAAACAGACCGCGTAGCCTCCCTATTTGGAGCCTCTACGGCAGGTATCGATGTGTCGTGCCCATGATTAACCGAGCCCGTATCGAAAGATGGCCACAAAAAGCACATGCACTGCCATGTAGATAACGATAAGCGAGCCCACGGTATAAAATATCGAGCGTACTTCGTGTGACTGTTTGGTGGTGTAGGCCACGGCATGTAAAAGCCGGGCAACGACGAAACCGTACATCAGAAATTGCGCCAGTATTACAGTGGGGTCGATTGCAACAAACAGCAGGCCAATGGCTAAAAATCCGGGGATATTCTCAAGATCGTTGCGGTGCATCCGCCGTGAGCGGTCAACGTAGTCATTAACGTCCAGCTGCCCGGCTTCGGGTGCCGGATTGTATAGGCCGGGCTTCGCATCTTCAGGGCTGGCGAAGCCTGATTTCACCTTCATCAGTCGGTAGACGGTCATCCAGCCCTGTCCCATTATTTTGATGACCATAAGGGATGCTGCAATAGCATAGACAGCGAACACGGGATTTGAAAAATCGAACTTATCCATCACCTACCCTCACAACGGAATATTATCGTGCTTCTTTTGAGGCCCATTGACCTGCTTGCCCTTCAACATCTCAAACGCCCGTACCACGCGCCGCCGGGTTGAATGCGGCATGATGACTTCGTCGATGAAGCCGCGTTCGGCGGCGATGAAGGGGTTGGCAAAGCGGTCTTCGTATTCCTTCGTGCGGGCGGCGATTTTTTCCGGGTTTCCGAGTTCCGAGCGGTAGAGGATTTCGGTTGCGCCTTTTGCGCCCATTACGGCGATTTCGGCTGTGGGCCAGGCGTAGTTGACGTCGGCGCGGATGTGTTTGGATGACATCACGTCATAAGCGCCGCCATAGGCCTTGCGGGTAATCACGGTGACTTTTGGCACGGTGGCCTCGGCATAGGCGAAGAGAAGTTTCGCGCCATGCTTGATCAGCCCGCCGTATTCCTGCGCCGTTCCCGGCAGGAAGCCCGGAACGTCGACGAAGGTCACCAGCGGAATATTGAAACAGTCGCAGA
>JBNKQT010000363.1:0-4710 GCA_050297115.1 Ensifer sp.
GGTTAAGCCAGCGGTGGGGTCGGCCGATGGGTGCGCTTTCAGCCAGAGGCACAATCTTGTCTCTGCCGATCTTGTAGACGGCAATTGCCGCGCCCTTTTTGAGGTAGGATTTGACCAGGATCGCCTCGGGCGCACCATCGCCATCCACATCCGCCAGGCGCACGCGGCGGTCTTCAAATACGGCATCGTGTTCCAGATGAAATTCCAGCAGTTTACCTTTGGACTGGACCTGGAAACCGCCGGCCTCGACTGTATCGCCCAGAATGCCATGGTCGTATCGCTGAACAGGTTCGATCAACCAGGCTGCAACACCCTTGAATTGCGTGACTTCCGTATCCGGCAGTCGTTCGGCGGCATGGCCACACAATGCGGGGAAAATCGCAGCAAATGTTAGAAATATCTGGAATGGCGTGCGCATGTTGCGTAAACCTCCTTTTCGTGCAGGCCAGATCGTGAATAGAGGCTTGTTTTTGAACGTCAAAGAAAGCATGTTCTTGATCGGAGGCCTAACCATGACCAAAATCTTGTACGCATTTCTTTTTGCCTTTGCCGCCATTTTGACCCTGCAGTCTGGTGCCGCGCTGGCCCATGATACTATTTGCAGCAGACCGGGCGTATTGTCCTATATCGACCGCGACTTTGATATTCGCGCGCGCCGTGCACTGCATCGCGACGTTGACATTGTCGATATCTATAACGCGCACCGGAACCGCTTTGAAGATCGCGACGAGACACATCGCGTTGAACGCCACTACTGCCACGCGACTGCAACGTTCTCGGACGGGCGCAAGCGTCAGATCTGGTATTTGATTGAGCGCAACTGGGGTTTTGCCGGAATTGGTGCCAGCACAGAATATTGCGTTCAGGGGCTTGATCCCTGGCACTACTACGGACGCCGCTGCCATTCACTGCGCTAATGAAACTCGTTGCCCGCATTCTGCTTGCGCTTCTTTTGAGCGCACCGGGATATGCTGCCCACGCTGACAAGGCAGGCGTGTTCGATTTCTATGTGCTGTCGCTGTCTTGGTCTCCCAGTTGGTGTGCAGCAAATTCAGACAGGCGCGATACGCGACAATGCGATCCGCAGAATGATTTCGGCTTTATCGTGCATGGCCTATGGCCGCAATACGAGCGGGGCTACCCTGACCACTGCCCGACCCGCTATTCAGACCGCGTGCCCGATCGTCTTGGACGCCGCTATCTCGATATTACGCCTTCCATGGGCCTGATTGGCCATGAGTGGCGCAAGCACGGAACCTGCTCCGGACTGGATCAGGCTGGATATCTGGAGACGGTGCGTGAGGCCTACGAGTTGGTGCGCATTCCGCCTGCCCTTCAAAAATTGCCATCGGGCCGCTCGGCAAGTCCCGAGGCGATCGAGAGAGCTTTTATTGCGGCCAACCCCTCTCTTGCAAAAGACGCAATTGCAGTGACCTGTACCAATGGCAGGATTGACGAGGTGCGGATATGTTTCAGCAAGGATCTCAAATTTCGCGCCTGCCGCGAGGTTGACCGGCAAAGCTGCAGGCTGAAATCGGTCAATATTCCGCCCATTCCTTGAGAGGTTTTGCGATATGCAGATACTTTATTCGCCACCATCGCCCTACTCCGCCAAAGTGCGCATGGCTGCCCAATATTGCGGTTACGATGTGGCTGCCATTTCTGTGCCAGTTGTCACGGGCGACGAACCGGAATTGCTGACCGGCAACAATCCGCTAGGCAAAATACCAACGCTTATTACCGGCGCGGGACAGGCGATTTTTGACAGCCGTGCCATCATGCAATTCCTCAACCGCGAAAGCGGCGGCAAGCTTTACCCGCAAGACCATGCGGCCCGCACAGAGGCCGAAGTGCTTGAGGCGCTTGCTGACGGAATCATCGATACTCTTGTTGCGCAAATCTATGAACAACGCTTTCGCCCGGCAGAGATGGTTCACCAGCCATGGATTGAAATGCAATGGAGAAAATCGACACGGGGACTGGATCATTTGCAGGCCAACCCGCCGTCCCTCGCCAACGGACTGAATGGCGGTCATCTGGCGCTGGTTGCAATGACTGGATATCTGGCTTTGCGTTTTGAGGGGCGTTTTGAAGAGCGCTGGCCGTGGGTTAAGCAGTTTCAGGCTGAGTTTGCGGAAACCCATCCCGAACTCATCGCGTTTATTCCAAAGCAGGCATAAAAAATGCCGGGTTTGCACCCGGCAAGTTCTGCTGAGCAATTATGCTTTGGGAGTTCGTGTTAGAACTTGTAGCCGATACCAACCTTGACTGAATGCTCGTCAAAGCCGCTGGAAACCGTTGCTGCTCCAGGTGTGAAGGTGCGGCGACCGAAATCGGTATAGCGATATTCCAGACGCCCGATGATGTTGTCGGTGAGCTTCGCTTCGGTACCAACACCTGCTGTCCAGCCATAAAGGGTGCGAGAGTCTGAACCGCCAGCGTTGGAAACCGTGTGGTTAGCTGCGGCCAGACCACCTGTACCATAAAGCATGAACGGGTTCACATCGACACCAAGACGGGCGCGGATGGAGCCATCGAGGCCCTGTTTTGTCCGAGTGCCAGCATTGGTAACTTCACGCCCGGAATAGCCGATATCGCCTTCCAGACCATAGACGAGGCTGTCGGACTGGAAATTGTAGCCACCGTAGAAGCTGAAGCCCAGGCCACGGTCGTTCTGCGTGTTGACACCTTGAAAACGGCCCCAGTCGAAGGAACCTTCGACACCGCCATAACCACCGGCCCAGTTTGCCGTCGCTGGCAAATACGTATCGTTGGCTTCAGGTGCCTGCGGGATCGTGTCCACTGCGTCGGCAGCCTGTGCCACGCCGAAAGACATGGACAATACGGCAGCGGCCGTCAGCGTCGCGGGGATAATACGCATTAAAATTCTCCTTTTACTCAAGCGCTCCGACGCCAAACGTCAAACCGCTCTCTTCGTCCCAGCGGTTCTCCCGCCAGAGTTTTCCCAAACGGCTGCCCGTCGGGTTGAGATGAATTTGGAGTGCAAATGCGGATTCCCAAGAGCGAAAATGTGAAATTACCTTGCCGGAATAGTGGCAAAATCTGGATGTGTTTTTAGGGTGACACCAAGGCTCAATGATTATGACCCATATGACCGGAGCGCTTTTGCAGGCCAGCTAGGAAAATGCCACAGTCGTAGCATCGCTACGGCGAGGACATTCGACAACGCAGGTCTGCAAAAGCGCCCGGCCCTGAAGGGTGAGGCTGGAATGGCCACCGCGGGCATCAAAATCCTCGCACGATGCTACGGCATCGTGACTGCGGTATTTTCCTACTCGGACGGCCGTTCCAGCTCTCATCATATGAGTCATAATCATTGAGCCTTGGTGTGACAGGTAATTTGTTAACCACGATATTTCCACGACCAATCATCCGGAGAATGCCCGGGAGCGTAACGCGACCATATGCTATGAAAGATGAGAGGATGATTCCCGGGTCATGAGTTTGAATAATCAATTGAAAGCCGCACTTGTTACCGCAGGTGCAAAACGCATTGGCAAGTCGATTGCCCTTGGCCTTGCAGCCGAGGGCTTTGCCGTGGCTGTGCATGCGCATGAGTCGAACGTTGAAGCCGAAGAGACCGTTGCGGAGATTGAGGCCGGTGGCGGCAAGGCTGTGGTGTTGGTTACAGACCTGACAAATGTGGATGGAATGGATGGGCTTGTGCCAAGGGCCGTCGAGGCGCTTGGCCCTTTGGACCTTGTGGTGAACAATGCCTCAGCCTTCATCTCTGACACCGTGGCCAAACCTGGCAAGGAAGCTTGGGACCTGCATTTTGCCCTGCATGTGGAGGCACCATCGCGTATTGCATCAGCGTTTGCAGCGCAGCTGCCGGACGCGAGTTCGGGCCTGATTATCAATATGATTGATCAGCGCGTGCTGAAGCTTGATCCGCGATTTTATTCCTATGTGCTTTCTAAATCTGCGCTCTGGACGGCCACGCGCACGATGGCGCAGGCTCTGGCCCCGCGCATTCGGGTAAATGCAATCGGGCCCGGCCCGACCATGCCCAATGAGCGGCAGAAGCGAGAAGATTTTGACCGCCAGGCCGCATCCGTTCCACTCGGACATGGGCCGGATCTGGATGAAATTTCTGCAACGGTGTCCTATCTATACAAGGCAAAATCCGTCACGGGCCAGATGATTGCGCTGGATGGCGGGCAGCATCTGGCGTGGAAGACACCCGACATTCTGGAGAGCCGCGAGTGAGCAGCAAGGAAAAAGACGGCGGCGTTCTTTATGATGAGAATGCAGAGGACGAGGCAGACGTTGTTGAAGAGGCCACTTCTGCCGGACCTCTTGCCATTGACTGGGCGGAAAATGCGCCTCTGCCGGAAGGGGTTCGCGGCGCTGAGCTGATCGGCGAATTTGTGAAGCGGCTGCCCAATTCGCCAGGCGTGTACCGTATGTTTAACGAGGCAGGCGATGTGCTTTACGTGGGCAAGGCGCGCTCGCTGAAAAAACGCGTGAGCAACTATGCGCAAGGACGCGGGCATTCCAACCGCATCACACAAATGATCCGCCAAACGGCGAATATGGAATTCGTGACAACACGCACGGAGACTGAAGCGCTGCTGCTGGAAGCGAATCTTATCAAACGGTTGCGCCCCCGCTTTAACGTGTTGCTGCGCGACGACAAGTCGTTTCCCTATATTCTGGTGACTGGCGATCATGAAGCCCCGGCCATTT
>JBNKQT010000364.1:0-4482 GCA_050297115.1 Ensifer sp.
GAGCTGGTTGCCCGCTCTTCCCTGGTCATCGCGCTTTACGGCCGCTCAGGCGCATCAAGCTGTGGCCACGACGACCATTCGCTCATTCTGGACGCTTTGGAACAGAAAGATATCGAGCGCGCCACAGAATTGATGTTGCATCACATCAACCACATCGAGGCCGATCTGGACCTGCGCGACGGCGAAGAACGCACGCTTAAAGACGCACTACAGCTGTGAACGCAAAAAGAGCCGGCGAACAATACCGGCTCCTTATTGTTGTAACGTCTTTCGAGTTTTGGTGCATCAGCTTCCCTTAAGTGCACCCTTCGGCTCAAATTCAGGAACGCTCTGATCAGACGCCGCATTGCCCTCGATACCATCCCAGTTAGCCTCGGATGCCTTCAAGTTGCCGGGAATATCGTCTTCCCACCAGCCAACAACGCGCGGCAGAATGTTGAGATAGAGCTTGTCATCAACGATACGCCAAAGATTGGGGTTGCCAGGAACCTTGCCGCCCTGAGCAACGCCGTAGGCGCAGTGACCATCATATTGCGGAACATAGTGAGCAGGATCCTTCAAAAACAGGTCCCGGTTTTCCTCTGTCGAGAAGGCAAAGGTCGCCCCATTATATTCGGCTGTAATATCGGCACGACCGGGTATTGCAGCAGGCTGTTTCTGCCCGACTGGCGCCTGCTTTAGCTGGCGATAGGCAACAACATCATAGCCGGAAACAGCAAAGCCGGTCTTGTCTACATATTGCTCGCCTGCAAACGCGGGCAATGCAAGCATAACAGTGGCTGCAAGAGCCAGAACAAGTTTCTTCATCTCAAAAGTCCTGAGTGAGAGATGCGACCCGGCACCATGCCGGCGACGTCCATGCGCTCAAAGGTGACCGCGATTTGGCATTTCCACAAGACCACCTCACGGCACTGTGAGACGTTGTTACAGACCTCCCCAAAAGGCATCGGGAGGCAATTCCACCGTCAAACCGACATCCGAAGGTTCGGGCACAGGAGAGACGCCCAAACCGTTTGAATAAATACATTTTTTGAGAAAGCAGCAGGTGCTCTGGCCACTCACATGAGTGTGATTTGACCGAGATCGTGTCTTTCTGCCACCCTTCCCTGAACCCAACCTCAGGAGACCATTGATGTTACGCACCGCTCTCACAGTCTGCGGGCTTTTCTTTCTCGCCTCCGGCACGTTGGCCGAAAGCCTGCAACCGCGCGAGGGCTGGGTGGTTGTTCCAACGCAAAAACCCTATTCCGACCTCATCACATCGGTTAAATCCGCCACGAAAGCCGCCAAGTTCGGGATTGTAACCGAGGCGGGTCCGACAGATGCGGCCAAAAGCCGGGGCATCACTATTCCCGGCAACCGCGTGATCGGCGTTTTCCGCAACGATTATGCCGTCGAGGTTTTAAAGGCCTCGAGTTCCGCCATGATTGAGGCACCTGTCCGGTTCTATGTCACCGAGAACAGCGATGGCACAGCGACGCTCTCTTACAAAACGCCGACCTTTGTATTCACCCCCTATTTGAACGAGGGCGGTGCGCGGCTTGCGGAGCTTGCCAGTGAATTGGATACAGTCTTCGAAAAAATTGCAGCGGATGCTACAAAATAAGCACGCGATAACCGGCATTGTCTTCAGGGGTAATATAACAACGTGAGTAACATGAATCTGCGGGCCGCCGACATTCTGGCGCAACGTCTTTATGCGGCAGGCTGCCGCCACGCCTTTGGAATGCCGGGCGGCGAAGTGCTGACCCTGGTTGATGCGCTGGAAGAAGCAGGCATCGCATTTACGCTGATCAAACATGAAAACGCCGGTGGTTTTATCGCTGAAGCGGTCCACCATCGCGACGGAGCACCTGCCATCCTGGTCACCACCGTTGGCCCCGGCGCACTGAATGCCATCAACGTTGTTGAAAACGCCCATCAGGACCGCGTGCCCATGATCGTGCTGACCGGATGCGTGGATGCCGATGAGGCGCTGACATACACCCACCAGGTTTTGGACCATCAGGCCGTCTTTGCCCCGGTCACCAAGGCAAGCTTCAAGATGACAGCTGAAGGCGCTGGCATTATCACCGACAAGGCTTTGGCAAAGGCGCTGGAGCCGCGCAATGGACCGGTGCATATTGATGTACCGATTTCGGTCGCAGATGAAAAAGTCTCGGCCAATATCGCCTTGCCAAGGCGCGCACCCGCCTCCCCGACAGCCCCGGCTGGTGCTGATCTTGAAATCGCGCGAGAATGGCTCAGCATAGCGCAAAAGCCGATTGCCATTCTCGGGCTGGACATTCTAGCAGACCGCTCGGAAAAACAGGTTCAAGCCTTCCTCGAAGCCTTCGCCATTCCCTTTGTCACCGCCTACAAAGCCAAGGGTGTTGTCAGCGAAGACCACCCGCTTTGTCTGGGAGCTGCGGGACTGTCACCGCTGGCGGATGGCAAGCTCTTGCCGCTGGTGAAAGAGGCCGACCTTGTCTTGGCCATCGGCTACGACCCGATTGAAATGCGCGTGGGATGGCGAAACGCCTTTGATCCAGCAAAACAGAATATCATCGACATCACCGCCGTGCCAAATAACCACTACATGCATCAGGCAGGCCTGAATTTTGTTTGCCATACGGGTGCGGCGCTTGACGCCCTGAGCGAGGGGATAACGGCACAAAAGACATGGACCAATGGCGAACCGGAAGCCACGCGCACAGCCCTGCTGGATGCCTTCCCTTTGTCTGATGACTGGGGCCCCGCCGCCGTGATTGCAGAGACCCGTGCAGTCTTGCCTGCCGATACTTTGGCAACAGCTGACAGCGGTGCACACCGCATTCTGCTCTCCCAAATGTGGCAATGCCACGAGCCGCGCGGGCTGATCCAGTCGTCCGGGCTTTGCACCATGGGCTGCGCCCTGCCCATGGCAATCGGCCTGAAACTGGCAGAACCAAAGCGGCCAGTTGTCGGCTTTATGGGTGATGCCGGGTTCCTCATGGTGGCCGGTGAACTCGCAACCGCCGCAGAGCTTGGCCTTGCACCCATTTTTGTTGTATTCGCTGACCGCAGCTTGTCATTGATCGAGCTGAAACAACGCCAACGTCAATTGCCCAATCGCGCGGTCGATTTTGCAAGGCACGACTTCGCCGCCATTGGCAAGGCTTTTGGGGGCAACGGCGTTACTGTCACTAACCGCGCTGAATTGCGCACAGCACTGGAAGCAGCGATGCAATCGGACACATTCACCATCATAGCAGCAGAAATTGAGCGAGGCGGCTATGACGGACGCATCTAAGGTAGCGCCCGGCGCACTCTCCGGGGTAAAAGTGCTGGACCTGAGCCGCATTCTTGCAGGGCCCACCTGCACGCAGCTTTTGGGCGACCTTGGTGCCATCGTACTCAAAATCGAAAACCCCAAAGGTGGTGACGACACACGGCAATGGGGCCCTCCCTTCATCAAGGATGCCGAGGGTGACCAGACGGATCTCAGCGCCTATTTCATGGCAGCGAACCGCAACAAGCGTTCTCTTGCAATCGATATTGCGACGCCCGAAGGGCAAAGCGTGATCAAGAGGCTGGCGAAGGAAGCCGATATTCTCGTCGAAAACTTCAAGCCCGGCGGTTTGAAGAAATACGGGCTTGATTACGAGAGCATTTCGGCAATCGCGCCCAACCTCGTTTATTGCTCCATTTCCGGCTTCGGCCAATATGGCCCCAATGCATCCAAACCCGGATATGATTTGATGGCCCAGGGCTTCGGCGGCATCATGTCCTTGACCGGCGAACCGGGCGGAACGCCCATGAAGGTTGGCGTGGGCATCGCCGATGTAATGTGCGGCATGTATGCCACTGTCGGCATTCTGGCCGCTTTGCGCCACCGCGACCAGACCGGCGAAGGCCAGCAGGTCGACATCGCCCTGGTGGATGCACAAATCGCATGGATGATCAATGAAGGCGTGAACTATCTTGTCAGCGGAAACGTGCCTCAACGGCGCGGCAACGCGCATCCCAATATTGTACCCTATGACGTTTTCGAAACGGGCGACGGCCATGTCATTTTGGCTGTTGGCAATGACAGTCAATTTTTCCGTTTTTGTGATGCATTTGGACTGGATGAAGCCAAAGCCGACCCAAGATTTTCCACCAACCCGAACCGTATTGCCAACCGTGATGCACTGACAGCCATCATCACTCCAGCGCTCAAAACCTATTCCACCGATGAGGTGATTTCGCGATTGGAGGCGGTCAAGGTGCCTGTTGGCCCCGTCAACAATCTGGAGCAGGTCTTCAATTCCGAACAAGTGGAAGCCCGCAAAATGAAAATCGGCATGGACGCTGAGACCGGCACCCTGCCCCTGATCGGCAACCCGCTTAAATTTTCGCGCACACCGGTCACCTACCGTCGCCCGCCTCCGCACTTGGGTGCCGACACTGATAGGGTGCTGAACAGCGAAGACCCCTTTGACGATTGATGATGCAAACGCCTGAAAATTCGGCGTTTGCAGG
>JBNKQT010000365.1:0-6247 GCA_050297115.1 Ensifer sp.
GCCATGAATTCGCGCACCTCTTCATTAGCAATAAACGCTTGATAGGCTGCTTCAAAATGGTGGCTTTTGACAGCGCCAGTCGTAGCCGAAAAGGCAAACATGTAGTCTACCGTGGCGGTAATCTCGAACGCGCCCTTGTAGCCGTGCCGCATGACGCCAGCGATCCATTTCGGGTTGACCACCCGACCACGCACCACACGGGAAATCTCTTCTTCCAGCGACCGGATAACAGGCCGTTCGGGCTTGGAATGGTCATTGTGGTAGATCGCCGGACGCTCGCCCTGCAGATGCTCCACCGCCGCCGTCATACCGCCTTCAAACTGGTAATAGTCGTCGCTGTCGAGAAGGTCGTGTTCGCGGTTGTCCTGGTTCTGGATAACAGCCTGAACGGACCTCAGTCGGGTTTCGAAAAGCCCGCGTTCAGCACGTCCCTCTTCGCCAGCGCCATAGGCATATGAGCCCCAGATGAGATAGCCCTCTGCCAGATCGGAGCGATCGTTCCAGCCCTTCTCGTCAATCAGGGCCTGCAGGCCTGCACCATAAGCCCCTGGTTTGGAACCAAAGACACGGAAACCAGCCTTGCGGACTGCTTCTG
The DNA here is from genome assembly GCA_050297115.1 of Ensifer sp. Taxonomy (GTDB): domain Bacteria; phylum Pseudomonadota; class Alphaproteobacteria; order Rhizobiales; family Rhizobiaceae; genus Ensifer_A. The sequence goes on from JBNKQT010000365.1 coordinate 596, forward strand.
CCCCATCTTCACCGGCCTCCTCCAAGCGCAATTGCTCAGCCTTCATGCGGGCGGCGATAGGGTTATCCCCCTCGTCTTCTTCCAGCGCACCAACGGCACGTACAGCCTTGTCGAAAAGCGCAATCTGCTCGGGAAAGGCATCACGAAAGAAGCCTGAAATGCGCAGTGTCACATCAACACGAGGTCGACCCAAAGCACCAACAGGAATAATTTCGTAGCCCGTGACACGCAGGGAAGCGGAATCCCATACCGGCTTCGCCCCAATCAATGCCATAGCCTGTGCAATATCATCACCGCCGGTACGCATATTGGATGTGCCCCATGCCGTCAGCGCAAAGCTCTTCGGCCAGTCACCGTGATCCTGTACATAGCGGGTGACAAGCAGTTCGGCGGATTTCCGTCCAAGTTCCCACGCCGTTTGTGTCGGCACCGCGCGGCTGTCGACGGAGTAGAAGTTACGGCCTGTGGGCAAAACATCCGGACGCCCACGCGTTGGCGCGCCGGATGGGCCGGGCGGCACAAACTGACCGGAAAGGCCGCGCATGAGGCCCGCAATCTCCGCCGCGCCCGAATTCTGCACACTTGGCTTCAAACGGCCTTCGATCTCGGCAAGCACGGCCCGCGTGGCCTCCCACCCCTCAGGGCATTCAGCCTCGCCGGACACCAGCATTGCCGCAAAAAGTTCGATCCGTTCCACGGTATCGCCGGTCGTGCGCCAGGGATCGTCACTCAACGGCAAAAGCATTTTCGGCTTTGGCCCAACCCAAACCTCTGCCATTTCACAATTCAGCGGATCAAAGCCTATGGCCCACTCTTGCGCAGCACGCTTGAAGGCATCACGCGCAATCGCTCGCTGCAGGCTGGCATTGCCACCTTCACCAAGGCCGCGCGGCACACGCGCCAGCGCAACGCAAAGATCCGTCAGAAGTCGCCCCTCCGGCGCAACGCCGAAAATGTGGAGACCATCACGGATTTGCATTTCCTTCAGGTCGCAAAGCCATGCATCGAGCTTCTGCAAGGCCGCATCTTCATTGTCTGACTTTTCAATCCCCGCATCGTGATCCAGCCCGATATCGACGACCATTTCGAGGATCTTTTTCGAAAGCAGCTTCAACCGCCGCGGATCGCCACCTGCGGCCTGATAGTATTCATCTACCAGCGCTTCGAGGTCTTTCAAGGGGCCATAGCTTTCCGCGCGGGTAAGCGGCGGTGTCAGGTGGTCGATGATAACCGCAGATGTGCGGCGTTTGGCCTGCGTTCCTTCACCTGGATCATTGACGATGAATGGATAGAGCTGCGGCACCGCACCAAAAACGGCCTCAGGGTAACAGGCTTCCGAAAGCGCCAGCGCCTTGCCGGGTAACCACTCCAGATTACCGTGCTTGCCCATATGAATAATCGCATCGGCAGCAAATGTTTCGCGCAGATAGGCATAAAAGGCAAAATAGCCATGCGGCGGCACGAGGTCCGGCGAATGGTAGGTTTCTTTCGGATCGATATTGTAGCCACGGGCTGGCTGAATACCGATGGCAACATCACCCAGGCGCGACAACGGCAAGGCAAATTGCCCATCAAGGAAATATGGATCGCTTTCAGGCGCACCCCATTTCGCCGTCACTTCATCTTGAATCTTTTTGGGAAGTCTTTCGAAGAAATCCTTGTATTGACTCAATGAAAGCGTTTCGCGGATTTCGCGACCATCGTTTCCGGCATTGGTCGGCCCGGCCATCAGCCAATCCATCAGCGCATCGCCATCAGCGGGAATCGCTCCGACCGGATAGCCAGCCGCTTCCATCGCCTTGAGTACCTCAACGGAACCCGCAGGTGTATCGAGGCCTACGCCGTTACCGAGGCGTCCGTCGCGGTTTGGATAGTTGGCCAGCACCAGAGCCACGTTGCGCTCAGCAGCCGGTTTACGGCGCAGCTGAGCCCATTTGGCGGCCAGATCGGCAACGAAAGCAACGCGACCGTTTTCAGCCTGAGGAGCAACAATATTGGCCTCCACCAGCTCGTCATATTGCGCGGCAGATTTAAACGACACGGCGCGCGTCATCACCCGGCCATCGGTTTCCGGCAATGCCACATGCATGGCAAGGTCACGGGCGGAAAGCCCTTGAGTGGATTCCTCCCATACCGCCTTTGCCGAGGACGAAAAGACGGCCTGCAAAACAACTGCACCGCCCTCGTCCAGCACGCCGGGCTTATAGGTTTCGCCGGGTGGCGAAACGGCAAAGCCTGTGGCGTTGATCACCACATCGGGCCTTATCTGGGAGAAAACATGACGCACCGTGTCTTGCGAGACGGCATCCTTGAGGCTGGAAACGAAGATCGGCAGCGTGCGTATGCCACGTTCAGCAAAGGCATCAATGAAGGCTTCGACGGGTGCCGTATCGCCGGATTGAACCAGTGCACGATAGAAACAGACGGCAACAGTTGGGCCATCCGCGCCTTGCCTGAGCCACTCCTCAACACCCAAAACACCCTTGCCGGGCCACCACAGCCCCGCCTTCAAAAGCGGCTGCGCAGGCGCGGGCTTTTCCACGTCACTTAAAAGCGCATCGCAATAGTCGAGAAACAAGGATGCATTCGCAGCACCGCCCTCGATCAGATAGGCCCAAAGCGCCATCCGGTCTTCTTCTGGCACGGTCGAATAGTCGACCAATTGCGGATCAGGCTTGTCATCGCCCGGCAGAACAGCAATCAGCGCCCCGTTTCTGGTTGCTGCAGAATGAAATGCCTCCAGCAGATATTGAAAATAGCCAACACCTCCGAGTGCACGTACCACAATGAGCTTCGCGTGCTTTGCGCTACGTTCAACATAGGTATCCACCGACATTGGGTGGCGCAGGCTCATCAAACTGGCAAGCCTCAGCGAGGTGTCACCTCGCCCATGCGCTGCACCGGCAATAGAAGAAAGTTCGGTATCGGCTGCGGAGAGAAAAAGAACGTCGCCCGGTGACTGGCCGAGGTCTACCGCCTCTCCACCATCAGCAATCGTTCCCTTTTGCGCCATCAAAAGGTGCATGGGCTCTCCTTGGGCTTAACCTTACGCTTCAATCAAATGGCCTTGATAGCCGCATGAATGGCAACATCATCCATTTCATCGTGCAGACCGATCACGACCAGCTTGGTCGAGCGGGTTTCATTGGCACCCCATGGCCGGTCGAAATAGGTATCGATACGGCTTCCAACCGCCTGGATCACCAGACGCATCGGCTTGCCGGGCACATCGGCAAAACCTTTCACACGCAGGATATCATGCTCATCAATGATCGCCTTGAGGCTTTCGGTGAAGCTCTCGGGCTCAGCCACCGGACCATAATCCACTACGAAGCTCTCAAACTCATCATGGTCATGATCGTGGTGGTGGCCGTTTTCATGCTCCATTTCATGGTGCGACTTGCGGTTGGCTATATCATCCTCGGTGCCAACACCAAGGCCCAAAAGCACGGAAGCCGGAACATCACCACCACGCGATTCCACCATCTTGGGCTTGCGTGCCGTCGCATTGGAGACCGCCTCGCGAACACCGGCAAGACCAGCCTCATCCAGAAGATCAGCCTTGTTAAGAATGATCAGGTCAGCGGCCGTCAACTGGTCTTCAAAAAGCTCCTCCAGCGGGCTTTCATGATCCAGCTCTTCGTCTGCCACGCGTTGCGCATCCAGCGCGTCATGATCATCGGCAAAACGGCCTGCAGCCACTGCGGCGCTGTCGACCACGGTTATAACTCCGTCAACAGTCACCTGCGTTTTGATGCCCGGCCAGTTGAAGGCGTTCACCAGAGGCTGCGGCAGAGCAAGGCCAGATGTTTCGATAACGATGCGATCCGGGCGGCCTTCACGCTCCAGAAGGCGCTCCATGGTCGGGATAAAGTCATCAGCCACCGTGCAGCAGATGCAGCCATTGTTCAGCTCGATAATATCGTCATCCGTGCAGTTTTCGGCACCGCAGCCTTTCAGCACTTCGCCATCCACACCAAGATCACCAAATTCGTTGATGATCAGCGCGATCTTCTTGCCATTCGCATTGGTAAGCATATTGCGGATCATTGTCGTCTTGCCAGCGCCCAGAAAGCCGGTAATCACCGTGGCGGGTATCTTCTGCATGGAAATTATCCCTTTAATTTGAGCGGCAAGCCCGCCGCTACGAGGTAAACATCGTCGGCAAGTGCCGCAATTTTTTGATGAAGCTGACCGGCCAGATCGCGAAACTGCCGCGCCATGGCGTTTTCGGGCACGATGCCCATGCCCACTTCATTGGAAACAAGAATGATTTTCGCCCGCATAGAAGCCAAACGACCAAGAAGCAGCTCATAGGCCGCATCCGTATCCGCCTCATCCATCATCAGGTTGGTCACCCAAAGGGTCAGGCAGTCAACGAGGATAGTGTTGTTGGCATTGTCGAAAGACGTGATTGCATCGGCCAGATCAACCGGGGCCTCATGCGTCGTCCACAGCGACCCTCGACGTTTGCGGTGAACCGCAATGCGTTCGTGCATTTCATCATCATAGGCCCGGCCCGTTGCAATGTAATGCAACGCCAAACCCGATTTTTGCGCCATGTCTTCAGCAAATGCGGATTTGCCCGAGCGTGCGCCGCCCAGAACCAGGGTGACACGGCTCATCATTCAGCTCCGCCAAGGGAGAAAGAAACTGTATGCGCCAAGCCAACCTCCGTGCCGCAAGCGCCAAAAAACAAATCGAATGGCAGGTCTCCTGGCTCACGGCTTTCAGCCTCTATTCAAGGCCTGCGGGCGCCCCTTACCTTCCCGGCAGTTGATGCACAAGGAAAAGGCGGACGATTCGTAGAAAAGAGGCGTCCAACCCCGGTTGATCCTTCTGCCTGCCAGTGGCTTTTCAGAAAGCCGGTTCCACACCATGCGGATATCTTCCGACCATCTGACGGGCCGCCCTCACCACTCTACAGTCGCGGGGTCGGCAGCGATTGAAGCGTCCTGATGGATACGCCCGTCGCTTTCCCTTTTCATCCCCTTGGCTTTGCGCCGCCGGGAACCATTCACATTGGCAATAGAGATAGGACTTCGAGACACGAAAAGTCAATCCATCAAAGCGTCAAGCCAAGCCTTGTCCAACACCGCTTCCAGCTCTGCAGCAGCCTCATCAAGTGCTGTTTCCACATTTTGCCGGTAGGATTTTCCGCCGCCGGAAATTCCGAAATCAGAAAGCAATGCCGCACGATATTCATCCGAGGTGAAAAGCCCGTGCAAATAGGTGCCCATGACACGGCCATCCGGCGAAGTTGCACCATCGGGCCGGTTATTGATCAATGTCGAGGGACGCGCACAATCCGCCCCTGTTGTTTCGCCCAGATGGATTTCGTAGCCGGAAAGCGGCACATCATACTGTAGCGAACGGGCAGAAGAATTGCGCACCGTCTTCTCAGGCGCCATCTCGGTTGAAATATCGAGGAGACCCAGCCCCTTGATTTCCCGCTCCTCACCTTCCAGCCCCAGCGGATCAGAAATGTGCCGACCCAACATCTGATAGCCGCCACAAATTCCAATTACGCGGCCACCACGGCGCATGTGGGCCTCCAAGTCCGCATTCCAACCGTTGGCCCGAAGCGCCTTCAAGTCACCTATCGTGGATTTGGAACCTGGAATAACAACAAGCCCCGCGTCTTCAGGCAGG
>JBNKQT010000366.1:0-2937 GCA_050297115.1 Ensifer sp.
ACCTTCTCGCATTCTTTTCTGCTCCCCAAATTCTCAGCAGCGATCCGTATTTTCAACTTAGCATCTTTAGCCAGATTGCAATCAGATTGAAATCCGCCGGACAGCGAACCACCGCGCTATTTCACATTTATCCCCACACTCGCTTATCGAGCGCGAAAGAAACCACGCTTTCGATTTGAGAAATGGCTTTTTAATTGTCGCTTCATTTAAGGCCTCCTCCAATAAGTCCAATGCCTTGACCAACCTCCCAATTGGCAGAACGTCACAGCATTACATTCTCAGCATTCATTATTAACTAATCTATTTGTTTATGACAAACAGGAGAAAACAAGGCGGCAGGTTGGAGCTAGCCGCTCATCTGGAGGATTTTGGCCATCATTGCGTGATCGGCCAATGGAGGAGTTTCAATGGCAGACTACATCATCATCGGCGCTGGATCGGGCGGCGCGGTTCTCACGAATCGACTTTCGGCCAACCCCAATGTGCAGGTTACCGTGATTGAAGCGGGCGGCTGGGACAGAAGCCCTTGGATTCACATGCCGATGGGATATTTCCGCCTGATGCAGACCCTAGCGCTCGACTGGGGCTACTACACAGTTCCTCAGAAGCATGTGAACAATCGCGTCATGTTCGTTCCGCGCGCCAAGAGCATTGGCGGCTGCACGACTGTCAACGGCATGATCTACACGCGCGGCCACCGTTCCGACTATGACGCCTGGGCCCAGATGGGTAACAAGGGTTGGGACTACGACAGCATCCTGCCTTACTTCCGCAAGGCCGAAGATTGGGGAGGCGGCGGTGAAGAGGACGTCCATGGTTTTGACGGCCCTCTGAAAACAACACGAAACCCAATTCAGGCTGAACCGTGCGTGGCATGGCGAGACGCTTGCATTCAGGCTGGCTACCCCTACAACGAAGACCTGAACTCAGGTGAGCAGTATGGTGTTGGCCCCTGCGACGGCACAGTGCGCGACGGCGTTCGCTCCAGCGTATCGCGTTGCTACATCTCGCCCATCAAAAAGCGTAAGAATCTCAATGTTATCACCAAAGCCATGGTCTCCAGGATCATCGTCAAAGGTGGCCGCGCCGTCGGCGTTGAATATGTTCAGGGCCGTGAGAAGAAGACGGTTTATGCGGACAAGGATGTCTCGCAGGTCTCTACATTTCTACACTCCATGGGCATCACATCTTTTCAGAACATGGACGGCAGTCTTTATCAGCTTGAGCTTCTCGACGAGATCGAGAAAACAGAAGGTCTGCCAATGCGCGTGCGCATGCCCTATCACATGAAAAATTTCATGCCGCTCAGCGACCTGAACGACAAGGCAGCGGTATGGCGCGAGCGCTACGACACCGACCGCCTGCGCTGCAATTTCGTCAAAATGTTTGCCGATGGCGTGGTTGAGTCCGGCACCGCCGTGATGGTTGGCGGTTATGGCGACAAGCCGGAAGAAAATGGCGAGCCCCTCTTTTCTGCCGAACAGTTCAACGAAATTGCCGCAGAAGCTGATCGCCTGGGTCTGCAAATTGCTGTCCACGCCATCGGCAGCGGCGCGGTCCGCGAGGTTCTCGACGCTTATGAACATGCCATCAACACCAACGGCAAACGCGACAGTCGTCACCGGATTGAACATATCGAAACCATCGAGCCCGAAGATGTTCCGAGACTTTCCAGGCTTGGCGCTGTTGGTTCCATGCAGCCTACCCACCCGCCTGGTATCGGCGACCTTCCGTTGGAGCCTTATCTAACGCGCATCGGCGAGAAACGCTGGCCACTCGCCTTCGCATGGCGCACGATCAAAGACACCGGCGTCACGCTCGTCCACGGCACAGACTGGCCGGTCACGCCGCTCAATCCTTTGGCCTGCATCGAAGGCGCAATGACCCGCAAGGTCTGGAAAGAGGGTATGAAGGACGAGCGGTTGTCGCTCACAGAAATACTCGAAGGCTATATCAAAAACGGTGCATGGGTCGAATTCATGGAAGATCGCAAAGGCGTTCTGAAGCCTGGATATCTGGCCGATATCGTGGTTCTGAGTGGCAATATAGAAGCTGTTAAATCAGAAGCTATCGGGCAACTTGAACCAACCCTTACCATTTGTGATGGTAAGGTCACCTACGAAAAACCGAACTGACCAAGACTGCCTCTATGAGCCTTGGAGAGTAAGTATCCGTCCAATGATGGCCTCGGGCTTTCCCGAGGCCTCAACCGACCGCCAGTCCAGTCCCCCGGCCCCGCGTTCGATTTGCCGTTCCAGCACTACAACATCCGCATCCGACTGCCCACCGCGACGCGCGTTCACACGCTCCCGCAAGACTTCCGGTGACACATCCAACCAGACGCCGGAAAAAGCAGCCCCTGCCCGCAAGGCACTGTCTTCAATCTCACGCCGTCGTTCAGCCATGTCATAAACCGCGTCGGCAACCACGCTACCACCCCCGGCCAGAACCATCTCGCTGCGAAGCGCCATCTGCACATAAACCCGCCTCGAAACCTCTGGCAGGTAGGCTTCAGCATCCAGGCGCGTTTCGGGCAGCACACCAAACATCGCCTTGCGGATACGATCACTCTCGATCAATCGCGCACCGGGCGGTGAGCCAACTTTCGATGCCAATTGATCGGCAATAGTCGTCTTGCCAGAACCGCTGAACCCGCCAATCGCAATCAATCTGGCCGGAGCCTCCTGAAGAAGACGCAATGCAAGATCATAGTAGCTGCGCGCGTCAGCAGCCAATTGCGCATCGCCGCCGGCCTCCTCGGCCTGAGTGGCCATCACATGCGCACGAACAGCTGCGCGCAAGGCCATAAAGAAGGGCAGCAGCACAAAGCCTTCGTCCTCACCCGTCGCATCCGTATATCGATTTGCAACAAGATTGGCGTAATCCTCAAACCCCAAATGCCATAGATCCATCAGCAGGAATGCAAGGTCATATAGG
>JBNKQT010000367.1:0-5168 GCA_050297115.1 Ensifer sp.
TTGGGGGCCACGGCTTTCACGCGGCTCAGGTCAGGCCCGCTTCGAACAACAAAGACGTCGTCCGGGTTCTTGCCGCCGCGTTCAACGGCGATCTTCTTGTAGCTTTCATTGGTCGAGATCACCACATTCGCAGACTTGAACGTCAACCATTCAAAGAAGACCATCAAACGCCAGAAGAAGCCGCGCTTGTTGAACTTGGCTTCGTAAAGTTCGGGGTTGATATCGTGATGGTCGAAAATGTACTTCTTGCCGAAAAGCTTGAACTGCCAGGCAATCAGGAAGATCAGATCCGGCGGGTTGCAGCCCTGGATCGTGTCAAAGCCATGCTTGAAGAGAATTTTCCAGGCAAGGAAAGTCTCCCAGAACAAAGCGCTTGAATATTCGGCGAGATAGCCAAGAGCGCCGCTTGCATCCAGCGGCAGCGGGTGGCGGTAGACATGTATGCCTTCAAGGTACTGATAACGCTCGGTGTAACCCTTGCCAATCGGGCAGATGATGGACACTTGAGCACCTGCATCGCGCAGCGTGCGTGCTTCCTGCCAAACCCGTCGGTCAAATGGCACCGGAAGGTTTTCGACAACAATCAGTATCTTTCTGCCTGTCAGCGGCATATTTGATACCTCCTGAAGTTCCTCCCGATTTACAATTTGAACATTCATCTTGGAAATACCTTTGAAATACAAACGTCTAAAAATTGGAATGCAAGCCTTTTCAGGAGAGTGAACCGATATTGATCACATCCGTCTTGCTGGAAAGATCCAGCAGCTTGCCAGTTGCATTGGTTACAATAACGCGGTCGTAATTTGTGCTGTCAGCCTTTTCCTTGGTGACAAGAAGCTTCGTCAGTGTTGGTATCTGTGTATAGGCGTAACCGAGGTTCGCCCCCACGAGCTTCGAGGCATCCAATGCCGGGTCGAAAACTTCAAGGTCGTAACCTTCGCGCAGCAGGCCGCGGGCGAGGTCGATATTGGGGCTTTCACGAAGGTCGTCAGTATTGGCTTTGAATGCCAGGCCGGCGATGAGAACTTTTGCACCCGGTTTCAAGCCATCCGTTGCATGCTGGAAGAGACGGAATTTGTGTGCCTCATTCGAACGCAACAGGGCGTCAACCAGATGAGTATGGGCGCCGCAATCTGCAGAAATATACTGCAAGGCGCGTACATCCTTCGGCAGGCAGGAACCGCCGAATGCCCCGCCGGGGCGCATGTAGTAGCCCGAAATATTCAGCTTGGTGTCGGACAGGAAAATCTCGCTGATCTTTGCCGCACTGAGGCCCAGCTGCAGGCACACACGGCCAATCTCGTTGGCGTAGGCCACTTTCACGGCGTGCCAGGTATTGTCCACGAACTTGGTCATTTCGGCTTCACCAAAACCAACATAGAATGTTGGAGCGGTGATGTTCTTGTTCAGCTCTTCCATCCGGGCGTTTGGCTGGCCGTCCCTGGTGCCGATAACAATCTTGGGCGGCTCGAAATAGTCCTGAACGGCAGAGGCTTCGCGAAGGAATTCGGGGTTATAGACAAGCTCCACGGCCTGTTCGAATTCGCCATCAAGCTCGGCCATGAAAATGGGAGCAATGAGACCTTCAATCGTGCCCGGACGAATGGTTGACCGGTAGGCTACAGTCAGCGGGGTTGAACGGCGGCCTTTGACAGCCGCTGCGATCTGCCGGGAAACCTCGGCAATATAGGTCATGTTGTGCGAACCGTCTGCTGCACTCGGTGTACCAACGCACACAATTGCCAGATCGACATCTTGCAGGTGATCACCAATTTCCGCGTAAGCCGAGATGCGTCCTGCCGCCAGAGCCGCCTGCAGCATATCGCCCACCTTTGGTTCGGAGATTGGCGAAACGCCGGAACGGATCCCCTGGACTTTCCGTTCGTTGACATCAAAACCAACGACGTCATGTCCTTCCTGGGCGATACAGCACATAGCTGTGAAACCGACATACCCAAGACCAAATATTGCGACTTTCATTTAAAACCCCACAAATGCATTTTACTGACCGTCTTACCCCGGTCCAAAATTCGAACAGATATCACACTGGTAATACAGAGCCCGAAACGAGCCCTTAACCGAATTAGACTTAAACTTTGGCGGTTGCGAAAATAGCTCTATTTCATTTTCAGGCAATAGTAGACGCCCGCTTATCGGTCATCACAGTTAATATGCGGGCAGCCTGACAACCAGCACAAATGGCCTAAACAGGTGCGACAAATTAGATTCATGAAACCACTGGCAAAGCCGTAGTATGGCCTTTCAATAAACTGCTGACGTTAATCTCTAAATCACATACGTGTACGAGTGCTAAATAATTCTTGTTATAGATTTTTGACACGCGACCGAAAAATGCAGGCCGCCCTTATGCCAGACTGATTGCCGTTGATTACCGATCCCAGTCCGATTTGCGTTTCCTTGCGGCAGGCACCAGTATTCTCAGCATCGCATATGTTCGATAAAGGCGTATGGTGACCAGGCCCCAAAATGCGAGCAGCCGCTGCTTCAAGGAAGACAGGTTTTCGCTTCGCATGATTGTGCCGAGGTCAACCGGTACGGAAGCGGTAATTGCAAGGCTTTTTGCAATCCATTTGATGCGATCAGACAGGCTTTTAAGGCGGGAAGCCCCGTGCCCGATAGTGCGATCCCATTTCCCGAACATATCGGACATGCTTTCGCGTGCGGGGTGGTAGATCAGCATTTCGGGAACATAACGTGTCACGATACCAAGCCTGTAAGCCCTCACACCCCAATCATGGTCTTCCGCGATCTCGATCCCACCGAAACCGCCCACTTTTTCAAAGACTGCGCGGCGGGTCGCCATGTTCAGCGTGGCACTGTAGTGATCACGCTCGACATACAGTTTCTGCCGGAAGGAGAAGACATTCTCATAGGCTTCCAAGACCGACATGTTGCTCGGATCAACAAGCGCAATTTTCACATGCCCGCCAATGATCTGGGTATCGGGATTCTCAAATGCCTTGATGATGGACTGCAGCCAGTCAGGATCTGCGATGCAATCGGAATCTGTAAAAGCCAAAAGTGGTGCCGTTGATGTGGCGACACCCTTGTTGCGGGCAGGGCCCGGTCCGGGCGCTGCTTCTTCAACAAGTTGAACATTCGCATATTGTGCGCAGACGTCCGTCGGCAGCTCTTTGGAGCCATTATCAACGACAATAATCCCAAACTGGCCCTTGTCGAGATTCTGAACGCTCAACGACTGCAGGCATTTTTTCAAATATGCCGGTTGGTTAAAATGGGGAATAATGACGTCGATAAGCTTATTGGGTTGATTATTACTCATGGCGCTAGCTTTTTAGGGGCTCAACGTGTGGCCCCACCAAAATATTCCAATCTAAAATAGCCGTGTCCGGTATGTTTCGTATCAGAAAGCATGACGGGAAACATAGCGGTAAAAGATGTAGCAGCAGGATGATAAGAAAGGATTACGCTTGGCCGGTTTTTACTCCGCCGTTGACAGGCATCATGCCGGTTTCATTGGGAGGAAAATATGCAGAAAGTAAAAATTCTTGGTGCTGCAACGGCAATGGCAACATTGTTCTTTGTCGCGGGAACCGCCTCAGCGGCTCCAACATGCGGTCTGAACAACGGTGAGAAAGCCACAGGCGAGCCGATCAAAATCGGCGCGATTGTCGGCGAAACCGGCCTGGATGATTTCTCATCTGCTGCTGACTCTGCTGGTGCATACTTCGACTGCGTAAACGCAAACGGCGGTATCAATGGCCGTCCGATTGAGTACATCATGCACGAACCCGCTACGCGGGAAGGCGTTTGTGGCGGGATTGTTATGATTATCTGAGGTTCTGGGTCTGTAGTGGGTATTGGCCGACCATGGAGTTCCTTTCAACTGGAGGAACTTTCCATGATCAATTTTTCAAACGATGCCCAAACTACACCACTTCGCCAACGCATGCAGGAAGACATGGTGATGCGGGGATTGGGCGCTCATACGCAGAAGGATTACATCCGCCATGTCCGGCGTTTTGCCGCGTTTCTTGAACGTGCGCCAGACACTGCCACAGTCGAGGACATTCGACACTACCAGCTATATCAGCATGACAATGGTGTAGGCCCGGCCACCATCAACAGCACGGTGTCGGCGTTGCGCTTTCTGTTCACGGTAACCCTGAAGCGGCGGGACTTGTCACGTGCGCTGGTGATTACCCGCAACCCGCGCAAGCTGCCCGATGTGTTAAGCGTGGAGGAGGCCGCCCGGTTGCTGGAGGCAGCCCCCGGCATCAAATACAAGGCGGCCCTCGGTGTGGCCTATGGTGCGGGTCTGCGCGTCTCAGAGGTCGATGATATCGACTCGACACGCATGCTGATCCGTGTTGAGCAAGGCAAGGGACGCAAAGACCGCAATGCCATGCTCTCACCTCAACTCCTGGAGCTGCTCCGATTGTGGTGGCGGGAAGGAAATCGGCGCGGTGTGATGCTCCCCCATGGCTGGCTGTTTCCCGGGCGTAGCCGCACCGATCCGATCTCGTCGCGGCAATTACACCGCGCCGTTCAGGAAGCCGCCGAAGTTGCCGGTATCCACAAGCGCGTCAGCCCGCATACGTTAAGGCACAGCTTTGCCACCCATCTTCTGGAAGACGGCACCGATATCCGGGTCATTCAGGTTTTGCTCGGCCACAGCAAGCTTGAGACCACTGCGCTCTACGCCAAGGTCTCCACCCGCACGATCCACGCAGTTGCAGGACCGCTCGAGGCAGCGTCGCCTTAATTTTTATGGGATAGAGCGGAGGGGATGAACAGTTCTTCAATTGCCTTCGCCACCCATCGTTACAAACGTCACCGTTTTCCAGCCGAGATCATCGCTCATGCGGTTGAGCCTGCGCCATGTCGAGGATTTGCTGGCTGAACGCGGTATCGATGTTTTGTTCCAGACAGTATCCGAATGGGCCGCCAAATTCGGCTCCGAGTTTGCTGCATCGCTCCGCCGGCGCTCAAAGGGCGGCTTTTCCGATAAATGGCACCTCGATGAGATGGTGGTAACGATCAAAGGCCAGAAATACTGGCTCTGGCGTGCCGTCGATGCGGAAGGCTATGTGCTTGAAGCCCTTTTACAAAGCCGCCGCGACAAAAAGGCAGCACTGAAATTAATGCGCAAGCTGCTCAAAGGCCAAGGCGTCACGCCCCGCGTG
>JBNKQT010000368.1:0-5465 GCA_050297115.1 Ensifer sp.
GCCAGGGTGCATAGCTTGCCATGCGCATCATGGTTTTTTGAATGAGGGGCAGACGGTTCATGCCGCTGCGATCCAGAACACCGGTATAGCCGATTGCAATCAGCGCCTTGAACCGTTCTGGGTTGGCCTGTTGTTCAGCCAGCAGAGGCACGAGGCCGTTGGATGTGCCGATGCCCACGCAAGGGCCGGGCATGACCTGATCCAGAAAAACGCGCAAGGCAATGAGGTTGTCTTCCAGCACCGGCAAATCGCCATGCAATGTGGAGTTGCCATAGCCCGGGCGCGACAGGGCATAAAGCTTGATGCCTGCCGCCTTCAATCGGTCTTCAGCCACCTGTGGCAGCAGGTAACCCATGGGGAAGCCCCGCGCCAATACCGCTGGAACTCCGTCTTCTGCGCCCATCCAGGTCCATGCAACAACGCGGCCGTCAGGCAGCCGGAACTGCTTTTCACGGCCCAACGGGTCGCGCCAGCCCGCAACCTTGCCGCGCTTGCCCATAATGGCGCGGCTTGCCACCATGGCCAAAAGGCGAATGAGGTCGGCCTGACTTGGCGTTTCCAGCTTGGCCATAATGCCTTTCATCTGGGTACGGACGGTGAGCTTTGACACGCCTCGTTCTGCGGAAATGACGTCCACCGAGCGATGCTGATAGAAGAGCCTTGCCACGGCCAGTTCCGCCTCGCTCAGCCCGAAGGCCTCAATCAGGTTTGCGCCTGCCTCGTCCGACCATTCAATCTCAAGTGAACGGATAACGATGTAGGATTTTTCCTGCCCCGGAGCCTCCAGCAGGAAGGCTTCCGCAATCATCGCATCTTCTTTTTCGTCGGCTGGCAAAAGCCGCAAGATGGCCTGTGTTCGGTTGCCGCGCGCGTTGGCTGAAGCGCGTAAGGCCTCAAAATCGTGCATGGAGCGCGGGTCGATGTAATTTGTGTCGAACAGCATCCCCTGACGACCGCCAAAGGTGGCAGTCGCGCCAACGTTCATCATGGCAATACGCCCGTTGGGTGCAAGCACGAAGGCAGGGCCGGGAATATCCAGAACCGACCGGCTCAGTGGGTCATTCTCGGCGGGGATATCCAATGCTTCGATCGTATCGCGCACGGAGGCAAGTTGTTTCAGGAACGCGCCGGAGAGGGCAATGGGATTTTCAGACTCCGCGCTCACGCGGTCCAGCTTGGTATTCCAGCTCGCAATCATTGCCTCGAAGGCATGCTGATCGACAATGGCGCGGTAGGTGTTTGTGATGATGTCGAGATCTGTCTTCGGATCTATATCGCCCTCGGGGGACAGTTGGTCCGGGTCGGGCGAATAGCTCAAATTCTGGTCGGCCAGAGGCGTGTCGTCATTGTCTTTGGACATTTTGCCTCCTCTCCGTTGAGGTCTCAAATCCGCAGGTACAGCTAAGGGCCATTATTATGGGAAAATGCACGTTGGGCTAGAAGAAAAATCTGCAATGCTCACAGAAGCTTTTTGATGAGTGTCAAAATTGATTTTGTTGCGAATCTTCCATCTGCCGCTCAAGCGTGACCCTGTTCTTCGATCTCGTCATTTTCAGCCTGCTCGACAACCCAGGCGCTGGCGGCTTCGACAGCCACAGGCGAGGCGGTTGGAATAACGCCGATATAGCTTTCCGTCTCGCTGGCGGGAAGAGCTGAACGTTGTGTCATGCGGTAAAGTGCGTAAACCGCGATGGTCGAAAAGGTTGCGCAGATGAAAAGCCAGTAGGTATTGGGTCCAATGCGTTGCATCAGCCAGCCTGTCATCAGCGGGCCGACAATGGCGCCAACGCCGAAGGTGAAGACAAGTCCGCCAGAGGCGGCAGGCATATCTTCCGGCGGCAGATAGTCGTTCGTGTAGGCCAGCAAGAGCGCATAAAGCGGCGTGGTCATGCCGCCGACCAGAAAGGCGGCCGCCAGCAGGGCCCAGAAGTTGCCGCCTGCAACCCAGCCGAACAGAGATGCCGCCGCTGCGACGATCGACAGACCGATAATCACATGACGACGATCCAAACGGTCGGAAAGCCAGCCAATGGGATATTGCAGGATCAGTGCGCCGGTGAAGAGCATGGCCACGAAGAGTGCAATCTGCGCGGTTGTCAGCTCGATCATGGTTCCGAAAACGGCTGTCATACCGGATTGCGTTGCATAGCCGGCACCCAGGATAACCATGCTGATGGTTCCAAGGGGCGAGCTTTTATAAACGTCGCGTAGCGGCATCGGGCGCGTAATTTCTGTTTTGGGGGCGGGCGCGACCGAAAGGAGAATAGGCGCGAAGGAAACCGACACCAGAATGGATGCGCCAATGAAAAGCACTGATGTTGATGCGTCGGCCAGTGTTAAAAGCCCCTGCGCGCCGATGATGCCGAAGGTCTGCGCAATCATGTAGGCGGAGAGAATTTTACCACGTGTTTCGTTGGTTGCCGCGTCATTCAGCCAGCTTTCCGCCGTTACATAAATGCCAGACATGCAGAAGCCGAGAAGGATGCGCAGGAGGGTCCATGCGATAGGGTCTGGCAGCACGGGCAGCGAAATCAGCCCGGCAGACATGAAGCTGCCAAGTGCTGCAAACACCCGCACATGCCCCACGCGGCGCAGCATCGATGGCGTGTAGCGCGCACCGGACAGAAAGCCGACAAAATAGCCCGAGGTCACGATTGCCAATGCAGTGGCGGAAAAGCCTTCAATGTCGCCGCGCAAACCGATGAGCGTAAAGTGCATGCCATTGCCCAGCATGATAAGAACAACGCCGAGCAACAGTGCCCAAATGCTGACCAAGACTTTTAGCATGTGCTGCTCCCGAACCGACAATGGTCGAACCTATGTTCAAAGGTTCAGTACGGTCAATAACGTAAATGTCTCCTTCCGCAATCACGAGCTTTGCGTTTTGTCAGCCGCGCTGTCGTAATTCTTCAAGACGCCGGTATCTTGATGGTAGCATCAGTGATGACAGCACGTTTCAAAGGAGACCGTCATGATTTTTCGATACACGATTTTATACGTCGACAATGTCGCCGCAACGCTTGGTTTTTTCGAACTGGCCTTTGGTTTTGAGCGCGCCTTTCTGCATGAAGGCGGCGATTATGGCGAGTTGGTTACGGGCGAGACAAAGCTGGCCTTTTCCTCGCGCAATCTCATGCGTCAACTGGGCAAGAACCCAAAGGCGGCTGAAGTGGATGCGCCAACGTTTGAAATTGCGCTGGAATGCGATGATGTGGCCGGTGCGCTTGCCAAAGCGGTGAAAGCGGGCGCCAGCCTGGTGCAGGATGTTCGCGAGGAACCTTGGGGGCAAATCACGGCCTATGTGAGCGACCCAAACGGCTACCTGATCGAGATTTGCTCGCCGGTCCAGTTGCCCAGTCCCGGCTGAGATATCAGTTTCAGCAAGGCGGGTTGATGGCGCAGGTTTTCCGGCGTCGCGCCAAACCAACGGGCAAAATCGCGTGTCATATGTGCCTGATCGCTATAGCCGTATGTCAATGCGATATCGGCAAGTGGTTGTGCGCTTTGCAGTGCACAGGCTGCACGCCGGGCACGACCGAGCAGTCGCCAAAACTCCGGCTTCGGCAGTTTCATGGCCTTGAAGTGCCGCTGTAGCGTTCTTTCACTTATACCGGCTTCCCGCGCCAGGTCGGCGACCGTTTGGCCGGTCTCGCCCAACCTGGCGATAAGGCTGGCAACCTCTTCGCTGGCCTGCGCAATATGCTGGATGTCGGATTCCTGCAGTGTGCCGCTATTCTTGAGTTCTTCAAGGGTTTTCTCGCCAACAAAAGCACCCGGCTGCAGGCGATAGCCTGAAAGCTCGCGATTGGAGCGCATGGGCACGAGGCGGGGCTGAAAATCCAGGTCGGTGAAGAATATGTCCTCCACCATGCCTTCGTTTTTGACAACGATAATATCCCGGCATCCGTCGGGAATAATTGTCTCGGTTGTACTTCCGCCACCGCGTGCGGACTAGTGAACATAAAGCATTATCTGAACCGTAAATGCGAGACTGCAACTATCCCGCATTTATGTTCATTCGTAAATGCTCAGCCTGCCTTGGAAAGCTCTACATAGCGGGCTATGTGGTAGTCCACATCGCCCAATTGATGATCGATCATGATGAGGCGTTTGGCGAAGTGGCCGACAGCATATTCCCAGGTCATGGCAATGCCGCCATGCATTTGAATGGCCTCTTCGGCCACCAGCTTGCCCACTTTGCCCGCCAGCGTTTTGGCGGCTGAAACGGCCTTTTCGCGGGCCACCCTATCCTCATCAAAATGACCGGCGGCGTTGATAACAGCTGAGCGCGCCTGTTCGATTTCCAGAAGCACAGTGGCCATGCGGTGTTGAAGCGCCTGAAAGCGGCCGATTTCGACGCCGAACTGTTTGCGGGTTTTGAGATATTCCACCGTCATGTCGCGGCAAACTTCCATAATGCCGACGGCCTCGGAGGCGAGCGCCATGGAACCGCGCGCCAGCACTTTCTCGATGGCAGGCCATGCCTTGCCTTCCTCGCCCAAAAGGGCAGAGGCGGGGAGTTCCACATTTTCAAAGGTGATTTCGGCGGCGTGCAGACCGTCAACGGAGGGGTAGGAGCGAACGGTGACGCCAGCTGTCCCCTTCGCCACGAGGAAGAGCGAAATACCATCCTCCGCCCATGCTTCGCCGGATGAGCGGGCAGAGACGACCAGTGTATCGGCATTTCCGCCATTCAGCACAACGGCTTTGATGCCGTTGAGCACGTAACCATTTCCGGGGTCGGATTCGCCGCGTAATTCCACATGGCTCGCATCATAGCGGCTTTGCGGCTCACCATGGGCGAAGGCCAACTGGTGGGTGCCTGCAATCACGTCTTCCAGAATGGCCTTCTGCTCGTCATTGCCAAGCTCGGCAATCAGCCCGCCGCCCAAAATGGCGGTTGCCAGAAGCGGTTCGTTGACAAGGCCACGGCCCAGTTCCTCAAACAGAACGGTGATATCAAAAGGTGCGCCTCCAAAGCCGCCGACATCCTCTGAAAAGAGAGCGCCGATGAGGCCGAGTTCAGCAAATTGCGTCCAATGGTCGGGCGAATAGCCGGGGTCGGTTTCGGCTGCCTTGTTGCGCGCTTCCAGCGTGTATTTGTCCGCGATATAGCGCGCTGCCATATCTTTGAAGAGCTGGCGTTCTTCTGAGTGTGTGAAGTCCATTTTGTTGTTCCTTGCCGTGCCTTACGCTCGATCTACTCCCTCTCCCCGCATTGCGGGGAGAGGGCTGGGGTGAGGGGCATCCATCAAACATGCAGGCATTTGCGATGTTGGCGGATTCCGTGAAGGCCCCTCATCCGCCCTGTCGGGCACCTTCTCCCCCGCAGGCGGGGAGAAGGGACTAAAGCCCCATCACCATTTTCGAAATAATGCCCCGCTGGATTTCGTTGGAGCCGCCGAAGATGGTGATCTTGCGGTTGTTGAAATAATCAGGCGCAACGCCCTGTGCATAATCCGGCC
>JBNKQT010000369.1:0-3697 GCA_050297115.1 Ensifer sp.
CCTAAATTGATGGATGAGGCTGACATTATTGTAGTGCCTGGCTGGAAAGGTGCAGACGTGCCTGTGCCGGGTGCGCTTTGCCAGCGGCTACGGGCCGCCCATGTGCGGGGGGCACGGCTGGTCTCCGTGTGTTCAGGTGCATTCGTCCTT
Organism: Ensifer sp.; assembly: GCA_050297115.1. GTDB lineage: Bacteria > Pseudomonadota > Alphaproteobacteria > Rhizobiales > Rhizobiaceae > Ensifer_A. Next base: position 151 of record JBNKQT010000369.1, read on the forward strand.
GCGGCCACGGGTTTGCTTGCAGGTGGGTCAGCAACATCGCATTGGCGCTACGCCGAAACCTTGCGGCAGCAGCATCCCGAGATTGAGATTGATGATGCTTCGCTCTATCGTGTGCACAACCGGGTTTATACCTCTGCAGGCAGTGCAGCAGGCATTGATCTGCTGATTGAGATTGTGAGGCAGGATTATGGGGCGCCGGCGGCCAATTCGGTGGCGCGGCGGCTGGTGATGCCTGCGCATCGCACAGGTGGACAGGCACAATTTCTGGAGAGGCCCGTATCCGAGCGCGAAGGATTGGAAATTGCGCCGCTGTTGGATGCCATCCGTGAAGACCTGACGGCAGACTGGACGGTTGATCGTATGGCGCGGGAATGCCGGATGAGCGTGCGCACTTTTCTACGACGGTTTTCCCAGGCTACAGGACAGGCACCAGGACATTGGCTGGTGGCCGAGCGGGTGGAAGCTGCAAAACGGCTGCTTTGCCAAAGACAGACCAGCACGGAAAGCGTGGCCCTCAAGGCCGGTTTTCGCAGTTCGCACGCGCTCAGGCACCACTTTCGCCAGAAATTGGGGATTAGTCCGAGTGAATACCGGGCGCGGTTCATGATGGAACAAGCTTGAAGCCGCATTAAAAAGGCCCGGTTTCCCGGGCCTTCAAAACTAAACCAGTCGGCTCTGTGTTTTCGCCGCTTCGATGAAGCTTGCGAAGAGCGGATGGGGCTCCAGAGGGCGGCTCTTCAGTTCCGGGTGATACTGAACTCCGATAAACCAGGGGTGAACATCTGTTGGATATTCAATGGTTTCCGGCAGGAGGCCATCTGGCGAAATGCCAGCGAAGACCAAACCAGCTGCCTCCAACTGTTCGCGATAGGCAATATTGACCTCGTAGCGGTGGCGGTGACGCTCGGAAACCTCGGTCGACCCGTAAATCTCAGAGATCAGTGACCCCTTTTTCAGCGGATGCGGATAGGCACCGAGGCGCATCGTGCCGCCAAGATCGCTATCAGCGGTGCGTTTTTCGAGCTGGTTGCCCTTCAGCCATTCGGTCATGATACCGACAATGGGTGTGCCCTTCTTGGTGTCGAACTCGGATGAGACAGCGTCTTCGATGCCGGCCAGATTGCGGGCGGCATCAAGGACTGCCATCTGCATGCCATAGCAAATGCCGAAGTAAGGCACCTTGTGCTCGCGGGCAAAGGTGGCTGCTGCGATTTTGCCTTCAGCACCGCGTTCGCCAAAGCCGCCGGGAACCAGAATGCCATGGACTTTTTCAAGCCACGGAGACGGATCTTCCTTTTCGAAGATTTCCGACTCAATCCACTCCAGATTGACCTTCACACGGTTGGCAATGCCACCATGATAAAGCGCTTCGATGAGTGACTTGTAGGCATCTTTCAGGCCGGTATATTTGCCGACGATGGCAATCGTGACTTCACCTTCCGGAGTCTGGATACGCTCGGACACATCTTCCCAGGCGGTGAGGCGCGGCACAGGCGCCGGATCAATCCCAAAGGCTGCCAGCACTTCGTCGTCGAGGCCTTCCTTATGGTAAGCGAGCGGCACATCGTAGATGGAGGCCACGTCGAGTGCCTGAATGACGGCGGATTCGCGAACGTTACAGAAAAGAGAGAGCTTTTTGCGCTCGGCTGTTGGGATTTCGCGGTCGGCACGCACGAGCAATACATCAGGGTGGATACCGAGAGCCTGAAGCTCCTTCACAGAATGCTGTGTCGGCTTGGTTTTCAGCTCGCCAGCTGCCGGGATGTAAGGCATCAGAGTCAGGTGCAGATAGACAGCGTTGCCGCGTGGCAGGTCGTTGCCAAGCTGGCGGATGGCTTCCATGAAAGGCATCGCTTCGATGTCACCCACGGTGCCGCCGATTTCGCAAAGAACGAAATCATAATCCTCGTTGCCTTCCAGCACGAAGTTTTTGATTTCATTCGTCACATGCGGGATCACCTGAACGGTTGCGCCGAGATAGTCGCCACGGCGTTCCTTGTCGATAATGTTCTTGTAGATGCGACCTGTGGTGATGTTGTCGGTCTTGGTGGCCGAACGCCCTGTGAAACGCTCATAGTGACCAAGGTCGAGGTCCGTCTCGGCACCGTCATCCGTCACAAACACTTCACCGTGCTGTGTCGGGCTCATCGTGCCGGGATCGACATTCAAGTAAGGGTCAAGTTTGCGCAGGCGAACCCGATATCCACGGGCCTGCAACAAAGCTCCCAAAGCTGCGGAGGCGATGCCTTTTCCAAGCGAGGAAACTACACCACCGGTGATAAAAACGTATCTAGCCATGGGATTTAGCGGATACCCTCAAAGTTTTGATTCCGCTACCCCCAATTTTTTCGGTGAACCGAAAAACTGGGGGATATCTGTTTGTCTTCACGGTCGCATCGCCCTTCAGGCTGACCTCCAGACGGGGCGGCCAATAAATGGCCGACGCCCGCTTGGGCTTGCGAACCGTAGGTTCGTTAGTTGTCTTCACGGTTGCAGCGCCGCCCTTGGGGCTGGCCGCTGGATGGAAGGTTTCCGTTAGCGCAGCCGGTGCAAAATGCGCTAATGGAATTTTCATTTTTCCAAAACAAAACCGGCGGTCAGTTGGGCTGGCCGCCGGTTGATTTATGTTTTCCGGTTCTTACTGACCGGTCGGAACTGTTTCGCCGTTATTATTGTCGGTCGCAGGTGCTTCCGTGACAGGCGCAGTTGTTGGAACTGCCGAGCTGGAGGCACCGTCTGTTGTCGGTACGGCATTCGGATCAGCGGTCGGGCCAAGTGAATCGAGAATACCGTTTTGCTGGCCACCTTCCTGCAGCGGGATATTGTCGAGAATATCCGTTGGGCTTGACTGGTAGCGGGCCAGAATGCCCATGCTCAGCGAAGTCACAAAGAAAAGCGTGGCAAGGATTGCCGTTGTGCGAGTGAGCGCGTTGGACGCGCCGCGTGCGGACATGAAGCCCGAGCCGCCGCCAATGCCCAGACCGCCACCTTCAGAGCGCTGGATCAGGATAAGGCCGATGAGCGCGGCTACGATCATCAAATGAACAACAATCAATACGGTTTGCATATTTGGGTTTTCCCTTGCGACGGCCTTAACCGTCGCAAACAGTGTCAGAATTCTGGCGGCTCTTTACACGAGCATCCGCGGCATTCCAAGCCCTTCGGGGCCAAGAATCCCGCTAAAGTGAATATTGATGCACTTCAGGCTCAGGCCTGGAGCGTCTCATAGGCCTTACAAATGGCGAGGAAGTCCGCCGATTTCAAGCTCGCGCCCCCCACGAGTGCGCCATCAACATTGGCAACACCCATCAGCTCAACAGCGTTGCTCGGCTTGACTGATCCACCGTAAAGGATGCGCATTTTGTCACCCTCTTTGCCAAAGCGGGCAGAAAGTTCAGACCGCATGAACGCATGCGCTTCTTCAACATCGCTGACCGATGGTGTCATGCCGGTGCCGATAGCCCAGACGGGTTCATAGGCAATCACGGTATTGTCTGCCGTTGCCTCATCAGGCACCGAATTGGCAAGCTGTCGCTTGAGCACATCC
>JBNKQT010000370.1:0-4192 GCA_050297115.1 Ensifer sp.
AGCTTTGAAGATGCTGTCCGTAAATGCGTGTTGGAAGGAAGAGCACCACGCCCCAAATCGGCAATTCTTGCAATCGCCGGTCCGATTGATGGCGATGAAGTCGATCTGACCAACTGCCCCTGGATTGTTCGCCCCAAATTCATGATCTCGGATTTGAGCTTTCAGGCGGTCCAACTTGTGAATGATTTTGAAGCACAGGCATTGGCTGTCGCCGCTCTGGGGCCGGAACATCGTGAATGGCTGGGCGGTCCTGATCATGCACCGAAAGCATCGCGTGCTATTCTGGGCCCAGGCACTGGCCTTGGCGTTGCGGGCCTGGTCTATGCACAAGGTCTCTGGGTGCCGGTGCCGGGTGAGGGCGGCCATGTGGACCTCGGCCCCCGCACTGAGCGCGACTACAAGCTCTTCCCTCATTTTGAAAAGATCGAAGGCCGCATTTCCGCCGAACAGCTTCTTTGCGGCCGTGGTCTGGTGAACATCTATCTCGGCATTTGCACTGCCGACAGCGTTCCGCCCACGCTGCTGGACGGCGTCAATGTCGTCAAGGATGGTCCCGCAAAGGTCTCAAGTGCAGGCCTTGGGAAGGAAAATGAACAGGCAGTCGAAGCGCTCTCGCTTTTTGCTACCTATCTTGGCCGCGTGGCTGGTGATCTTGCTCTCATTTTCAAGGCAGACGGCGGCGTGTTTCTGGCTGGCGGCATTTCGCAAAAAATCCTGCCTGTCTTGAAAGGCCCGGAATTCCGCGCCGCCTTTGAGGACAAAGCCCCGCACACCGAACTCCTGCGTGATATGCCGACTTTTGTTGTCACACATCCCATGGCGGCGCTCTTCGGTTTGGCGGAATATGCCCGTGCGCCGAGCCGTTTCGGCCTCAATACCGAAGGACGCTATTGGCGCGCGTGACTTGAGGCTCTATAGAAGCTCCCTGAAGTGAATGAAGCGGAGCGGAAAGCCATGAGTGAAGCGGAAATGAAGCTGGTTGTCGTCGGTGCAGGCGGTCGCATGGGCAAAACGCTCATAAAGTCGATCACTGAAGCCAAGGGCGTAACTGTTTCTGCTGCCGTTGAGCGCGAAGGTTCTTCCTTGATTGGTGTAGATGCTGGCGAACTTGCCGGTGTTGGCGAGCTGGGTGTGAAAATCACTGATGATGCTTTGAAGGCTTTCGCAGAAGCTGATGGCGTGATCGATTTCACAGTCCCTGCAGCAACTGTTGAGTTTGCAGCACTTGCTGCGCAGGCGCGCATCGTCCACATCATCGCCACCACCGGCCTTACTGAAGACGACGAAAAGAAAATCGAAGCAGCCTCCCGGCACGCCCGTATCGTCAAGTCCGGCAATATGAGCCTTGGTGTTAATCTGCTGGGCGTGCTCGTTCGCGAAGCGGCTGCTGCACTGGATGCCGCAGATTGGGACATTGATATTCTTGAGATGCACCACAAGCACAAAGTCGACGCGCCGTCAGGCACAGCCTACCTTCTCGGTCTTGAAGCCGCCAAAGGCCGCAACGTCGACCTGAAGGAAAAGGCCGTCACAGTTCGCTCCGGCATCACAGGCCCGCGCGAAGAGGGCACAATCGGTTTCGCCACATTGCGTGGTGGTGGTGTGATCGGCGAACACTCGGTCATCCTTGCTAATGAAAACGAGATGGTCACCCTTTCACACCGCGCCATGAACCGTGGTCTGTTTGCAGACGGTGCCATCAAATCCGCACTCTGGGCCCGCGACAAAAAGCCCGGCCTTTATCATACGCTCGACGTTCTCGGGCTATCGAACTAATCTCAGAAAAGCGAATTTGCCAGGAGTTGAATTATGAGTGGAACGCTAGTTCTCGTCCGTCATGGTCAGAGTGATTGGAACCTGAAAAACCTCTTTACTGGCTGGAAAGATCCAGACCTGACACCCCTCGGTGTGGAAGAGGCTACGGCTGGCGCAAAGGCGCTTGCTGACTATGGAATCAAGTTTGACATCGCTTACACGTCCGTTCTGCAGCGCGCGCAAAAGACCTGCCAGATCATCCTCGATGGCATCGGCCAGTCTTCCCTTGAAACCATCAAGGATCAGGCGCTGAACGAGCGTGACTATGGTGACCTTTCCGGTCTCAACAAGGATGATGCCCGCGAGAAGTGGGGCGAAGAACAGGTCCATGTCTGGCGTCGTTCTTACGATGTGCCCCCGCCCGGCGGCGAAAGCCTGAAGGATACCGGTGCGCGTGTGTGGCCTTACTACATGACGGAAATCCTGCCGCGAGTTCTGCGTGGCGAAAATGTGCTGGTCGCAGCGCACGGCAATTCGCTACGCTCATTGGTTATGGTTCTCGACCGCCTGAGTCAGGACGAGATCGTCAAGCTCAACCTCGCGACCGGCGTTCCCATGGTTTACAAGCTCAAGGCAGATTCCACCGTGGCTTCCAAGGAAGTCCTCGGTGATATGTCCGGCGCGCATTAAGGCGACTGTCTCAAATTCAGGTTTTGGCCTGTTTCATTCGAGGGGCGCGGCGTTTTCGCCGCGCTTTTCTTTTGCGCAAAAATTGCCCACTGTCATAATGTATACATAATCGGGCGGCGCGCGGAATTCTGGCGCAGTGATGGGTTGAGGCGCGATGTTATTGAATTCGCTCATTAATTCTAACGGTTAATGCTAAATATAAGTATTTCAAGGCATTTGTTGTGTTTGATGTTGTATGCATTTTTTCGCAATGGCCCTTGTCTTTGGCAGAAATCAGGTGTTATCTGTATACATTATCGTTTAGGGAGGTCAGTAAATGACAACGAATAGTCTCGAATCCGTGCTGAAGGCAGGCGGTGGAGCGGTCAACGTTCTGCGTAATTCCAAAATCGGCATGTATGTTTATCCGGTGGTTGCTCCGGAATTCTCCAACTGGCGTGTTGAGCAGGAAGCATGGCGTCACAGCGCCGTTCTCTTCGATCAGTCGCACCACATGGACGAATTGATTGTTGAAGGCCCGCAGGCTGAAGAGTTTCTGGCCTATCACGGCATCAACGCATTCCACAATTTCGGCCTCAACCGCGCCAAGCACTATGTGCCGGTAACACCGAATGGTCACGTGATCGGCGACCACATCATCTTCCGTGAGCGCGAAGACAAGTTCATCCTCGTTGGCCGCGCACCGACCTCCAACTGGCTGATGTTTGCTGCTGCCTATGGCAAGTGGAACGTGCGTCTGCGCTACGACCCACGTTCGCCATCGCGCCCTGAAGGCGAACGTGTTCTGCGCGAACACTACCGTTTCCAGATCCAGGGCCCTGACGCACCGAAGATCTTTGAAAAGATGAATGGCGGCCCGATCCCGGACATCAAATTCTTCCATGTTGACTGGATCAACATCGGCTCCAAGAAGGTTCAGGCACTTCGCCACGGCATGTCCGGTGCGCCGGGTCTCGAAGTCTGGGGTCCCTACAAGGATAAGGATTACATCCACTCCACAATCCTTCAGGCCGCACGCGATGCCGGCGTGAACCTCGTACAGTGCGGTAGCCGCGCCTACTCCACCAACACGCTGGAATCCGGCTGGATCCCGTCACCGCTTCCCGGCATCTACACCGGCGATGGCATGCTGGCTGAATACCGCCAGTGGCTCGGTGCAGATAGCTACGAAGCAGCAGGCGCTATCGGCGGCAGCTTCGTTTCCGACAATATCGAAGACTACTATGTGAACCCGTTTGAACTCGGTTACGACTTCTACATTGGTTGGAAGAAGGACGACTTCATCGGCAAGGAAGCACTCACCAAGATGAAGGGTGCCAACAACCGTAAGAAGGTTACCTTCGAATGGAACCGCGACGACGTGCTGAAGGTCATCGCTTCTGCTTTCGAAGAAGGCACACCTTACAAGTGGATCGACTTCCCGCAGCCGAACTACGCTTCGTCTTCTGCAGACATGATCATGCAGGGCGACAAGATGGTCGGCATGTCGATGTTCAACGGCTACTCCTTCAACGAGCGTTGCGTTCTTTCGCTCGGCGTTGTTGACCAAAGCGTTCAGGAAGGCGATGTTCTCACCCTCAAGTGGGGCGAGCCGGAAACCACTGGCAAGACATCCACTGAAAAGCACAAGCAGGCTGAAATCCGCGTTCGCGTGGCCCCGACGCCTTACTCCAAGGAAGCTCTTGGTTCCTACGCTGAAGGCAGCTGGCGCACGAAGTAAGCTTTTGGGTCGCGCAGTGCTTCGGCA
>JBNKQT010000371.1:0-3809 GCA_050297115.1 Ensifer sp.
GGCGCGTGATCCGCGCCAACCTCGATTCATCACAGGAAAGCGAGGTGCGGGCCGCATTCGAGCATGCACAGAAAGTTGAAACCAGCGACGCGGCGTGAGCCGCTTCAATCAGGTGCTGAAATGTAGGCACGCAAGTCTGCAAGCGCAGCAGCCAAGGAGCGCCGGACATCCGGCGTTTCAAGTGTGCTCTCGGCTTCTTCAAGCGTTTTGCCGACTAGAGGAACGCTGAAACGCTCGCCTGGCACGACCTGAAGTGATGCGGTCTTGAAGACTTCTTCCAACGCAGCCTGGGCAAACTGCCCGCGACCGTGTGAATAAGCATGTGCCAGCATGACAGGCTTGCCGACCAGTTCCGGACCTGAAACCAGCCAGTCAAACGCATTTTTCAGACCGCCGGGAATACCATGGGCATATTCCGGTGACGCAACGATAAGCGCGTCAGCCTTGTCCACCTCGTCAGCAAATGCACGAACGGATTGTGGTGTTGCCTCCCCTTCCCGGTCTGGGCTGAAAATGGGGAGAATACCCAAAGCATCGCAGATGATAACATCCACGCCTTCAGGCGCATTGTCCTGCAGAGCACGAACCAATGCAGAATGGACAGAGGCAGCCCGAAGGCTGCCTGATATCGCGTAGAAGCGCACCGGTTTACTCGGCCGCCTCACCGAAATTCCCCTTCGGGAATTCAGAGGCCAGCGCCTTGTACCAATGACCGCTTTTCTTGATGGTGCGCTCTTGCGTCTCGTAGTCGACATAGGTCAGGCCAAACCGCATTTTGTAGCCCTCCGCCCACTCGAAATTATCCATCAGCGACCAGGCAAAATAGCCGCGCAGTGGAAAACCTTCGGCAATCATGTCTGCGCACACCGAAATATGGTCGGCATAGTAATCAAGACGCGGCTGATCATCGATTACGCCATCCGGTCCCGGTCCCATATTGTAGCAGGCGCCATTTTCCGTTATGTAAAATTCCGGCAGATCGTATTCGCTGTAAAGATTACGCACGACATGCATGAAGCCGGAAGAATCGATCTCCCAGCCGATATCGGTCTTTTCAGGATGCACCGCCGGGGCCTGAATATGGGCGGGGTACGGCGCTTCCGGGTTGGGATCAGCGGCAATGCGGGCAGGCGTGTAATAGTTCAGCCCCCACCAATCGATCTTCTGCGAGATGGCATCCATATCGCCATCTTCGATCTTCGGCATGATCGGGCCGAGCGCCTCAAGAACGCCTTGCGGATACTCACCCTTGAACACCGGACCAAAGAAAATGCCATTATGAAAATCTTCCGCGCGCTTGGCTGCCGCGATATCCTCTTCCTTCTCACTGGCCGGATAGACCGACATGGCATTGTAAACGATGCCGACCGGAACATCGGGGGCAACCGAACGGATTGCCTGAACACCAAGGCCATGGGCGAGGTTGGTGTAATGGGCGGCGTGCAACGTGGCTTCCATATTTTGCTCGCCCGGTGCATGAATGCCGAGCAAATGAGACAGAATGACCGAGCACCAGGGCTCGTTGAATGTGGCAACGGCATCCAGCCGGTCACCCAGGCGCTTCATCACCGTTTCCGCATAGCGCTGATAGGCATAAGCCGTTGAGCGCGCAGTCCAGCCGCCATTGCCCATGAGCGTCAGCGGCAAATCCCAATGATAGAGCGTTGCAAACGCCTTGATACCGCGCAATTTCATGCCATCCAGCAGGCGGTCATAAAAGTCGAGGCCTTTCTCATTGATCGGCCCGGTACCATCGGGAATGATCCGCGGCCATGCGATGGAGAAGCGATAGGCGCTGACGCCGAATTCCTTGATCAGGTCCAGATCTTCCTGCCAGCGGTGATAATGATCACAGGCCATATCTCCATTGTGACGTTCGTAAACACGACCCGGCATATTGCAGAAAGCATCCCATATGGACGGTTTGCGACCGTCTTCCTTCGCCGCACCCTCAATCTGAAACGAGGCTGTAGCGACGCCAAAGGTGAAATCGCCGGGGAAACGTGCGGCCAGTTCCTTGGGATTTTTGATCATTCTTCTTCTCTCTTATCAGTCATTCTGCCTGTGTCGGCCATTACAGAGGCTTACGCGCCACAAGATCGATGAGCGCCGAGCGACCCGAATGTTTTGTGCCTTCACTCATCTCGCTGTCATGACTGTTGAGATCCAGAATTTCAAGCGCGCTGAATGCATCGCGCAGCATATCCTCTGTATAAAGATGGCTTTCAACCGGCGGACCGCCAGTGCCATATTGCAGTTGCTCGACACGATAACCGGTGAGCAAAAGCAATCCGCCAGGCTTCAACGCCTGCACGATGCCCTTGAAATGCCGCTCACGAAGTTCAGGCCCCGCGAACTGGATAAAAATCGCAGCGACCAGATCAAAAGCCCCGCCTGGGAAAGCCCAGGTAGAAAGGTCGGCCAGCTCAAAGGAAAGCTGAACGCCTTTTTCGGCGGCAAGCTTTTTGGCCTTTTCCTGCGCCACGGCGGAGCCATCAAGCGAAAGCACATCAAGCCCCTGCTCGGTCAGCCATACGCCATTTCGCCCCTCACCATCGGCCAGCGCCAACGCTCGCCCGCCTGGTTTTAACCGCTGCTTTTGCGAAGCAAGAAAAGCGTTCGGGGAAACGCCATACACATAATCAGGACTGTCAAAGACCTTGTCCCACGAAGAAGAAACCGGGCTGTTCATGGCCGCATATACTCACATCTGGATTTATTTATATCTCGAAATATCTATATTAAACCTTCACCCAGACACCATTGCGCTTGGACGAATTGACGCAAGCGGTGATAAATTCCACACCCTTAAGACCATCGTGAACCGTTGGATAAAGAACGGCGGCTTCCGGCGCCACGCCATCGCGATGGGCACGAATGGCGCGAGCGGCTTCAACATAGATATTGGCAAAGCCTTCCAGATAGCCTTCCGGGTGACCACCGGGGATGCGGCTGACGCGTGTGGCCACATCAATAGCACCAGCACCATTGCGTGTGATCTTCTGTTTGACCCCGCCAAGCGGTGTAAACCAGAGATAGTTCGGGTCTTCCTGGCACCATTCCAGACCGCCCTTGGAACCGTAGACACGAACCTTCAGTGCATTTTCATTGCCGGGAGCAACCTGGCTGCACCAAAGTGTGCCCTTCGCACCGCTTTTGAAACGCATCATCACGTGGGCATTGTCATCCACCTGCCGGCCCGGCACGAAAGTGTGGACGTCGGCTGCCAATTCATCCAGCTCCTGACCGGAGATAAAGCAGCCGAGGTGATAGGCGTGCGTGCCAATATCCCCTGTGGAGCCGCCAACACCGCTCTTCGTGGGGTCTGTGCGCCAGGCAGCCTGTTTGTTGTCGCCTTCCTGCTCCAGTGGTTCCGAAAGCCAGTCCTGCACATATTCCATCTGCACCAGGCGAATATCGCCAAGGTCACCACGCGCAACCATTTCGCGGGCCTGGCGCACCATGGGATAGCCTGAATAATTATGCGTAAGAACGAAGAGCGCGTTTGACTTCTCCGCCGCCTTTACCAGCTTCTTGGCATCGGCCAAAGTGGAAGTGAGCGGTTTGTCGCAAATGACATGAATGCCGCGCTTCAAAAACTCAACAGCTGCCGCATAGTGCATATGGTTGGGCGTCACAATCGAGACAGCTTCAATGCCGTCCTTCAGCCGCGCCTCACGGATGGCCATGGCCTTGAAATCATCATAGGTGCGCGCGGGGTCGAGACCCAGTTCGAGACCCGATTGACGTGCCTTTTCGGGCGTAGAGGAAAGAGCGCCTGCAACAAGCTCGACATCATCATCGATGCG
>JBNKQT010000372.1:0-9111 GCA_050297115.1 Ensifer sp.
AAACCGAACAGATTGTGGAGCATGTGCGCGTGCGTATGGCTCAACAGCTTTGTGGTGACCTCGCCGATAATGGCGTGTTGCGGGTGCTGCGTCTCGGCAACAAATGGGATCTGGCCTTCCATCAGGCGCTCAAGCGTGATCCGAAGGGTGAGATTGTCGAATTTGATATCGATCCTCGCCTTCTGGAAGAGTTTTCGGAGCAGTCATCCAAGGTGGTACGCGAATATCTCGATAGAGGCATGCCGTTTGCCTTGGTTACTTCGCCTGAGACGCGCGCCTATGTGCGCATGATCATTGAGCGCCTGTTCCCGACCCTACCGGTTCTGTCCCATGTAGAACTGGCCAAGGGCATAGAGATCAAGATACTCGGCTCGATCTCATGATCAACGACCCACAAGGAACGATCCTCGTTCTGATTGCTGTCTTTGGGCGCATCGGGGCGTGTTTTATGTTCTTGCCGGGATTTTCGTCGGCGCGCATTCCCATGATGCTGCGGGTGTTCCTGGCATTGGCGATATCAATTTCGGTCCTGCCGATTTTGTGGAATCCGCTTTACGCGCGCGTTCAAAATGCACCAACCCAATATATCACCATGATCTTCGTTGAAACGATGATCGGTTCGGTGATTGGGCTGATTGCACGCTTTTTTACGTTCGGGTTGCACTATGCAGGCACTGTGATCACCATGATGTCCGGTTTCAATGCGCCGCCTGCCGCTGACATTCTGGATTCTGAATCCTCAAACCAGGTGACAAATCTTCTGACATTTGGCGCATTGATGGTGCTGTTCTCACTCGACTTCCACCATGTGATTATCATGGCGCTGGTCGATTCCTATAAGGCACTTCCAATCGGCGGGATATTCGATACGCAAAAGGCGTTGGTAACGCTGACTGACACGATTGCGATGACCTTTTTGGTAATGCTGCGGCTCGCAAGCCCCTTCATCGCCTTCGGCTTTCTGTTCAACGTGGCAATAGGGTTCATCAACAAGTTGGCCCCGCAGATACCGATCTACTTCATTTCAGCGCCCTTCCAGATCATGGCTGGGCTCACATTGCTCTATTTTGGCATCATGCTCTTCCTGCGTCTGTTTGCCGACGCCTTCCTGCCAATCTTCAACGGCATATAGTGGGGGCTGAATGAAGAGCAAAGCAGATAAATTGAAGCGGCTTGTGAGTGTTCAGCGTCATATGGAACGCATGGCAGAGATTGAACTGGCAGCCACGGCGCAGGCTCGCGAGGAACTGGAAGTCAAGCGTGGCCACGCAATGGAAGCGATCAGCTCCATGGAGACAATTCACGCCGGGCTCAAAAATCAGTATGCGCGCCAATATGAGCGCATGACGACGCGCGATGCGCAGCTTGAAAAGATGCAGGAGTATCAGGAAAACCAGGTTCTGCGTGAAAAGGCGAAAGCGGACCGGCTTGATGAGCACTATTCCGGTGTACGTGATGAAGAGGACCGGGAGCGTGAAGAAAATGCGCTCTTTGATCTTCTGGAAATACGCCTGGCGACAACAGCCTCCAGCAAGCTTGATAAGGCATGATTTCGCCCAATGCGCCTGTGGCGCTTTTGGCAATTGTAAGATGAAAGAGGTGTGACGTGTCCATTACGCCGCCAAGTGATTTGGTTATGGATGTTCTCAAGGCTGCCGACCCGACGCAGTTGGCTGAAGCCAAGGCGCGTCTGGACACTATTGGCGCGGGCATCAAGGCAGAGCGCCTGAACACGGAAGGCAACGGTTTCAACACCCAGGTGGCAAGCCTTGGTGATGTTAAACTTCCTTCCGGCGGAGACAATATGAGGGTAAGCTCGAAGGATGCGGCGACGCCTGAAACCTACCGCAAATTCGAAGCGATGGTCTTGCGCAATTTCGTGCAGGACATGTTGCCCGAGCAAAACGAGAGTGTATTTGGCAAGGGTACTGCGGGTGACATCTGGAAAAGCATGATGGCCGAACATCTGGCTGATGCCATTGCAGAAGGTGGTGGTATTGGCATTGCAGATCGGCTTCTGCAAAATGCCAATTATGCCGGTGAACGTTCTGCCTCAAACAAGGCCGAGCGCGACGGGTATGTGAATAATGTGGCTTCAACGATTGAGAAGAGCAATGAGATGGACATTCTTTCCAAACTTTTGCCCGGCGCTGAAGAAGGAGAGGCATGATGGCTGTTGCACTTGACGAACTGTCTGCCACCGAGACGCGTATGCGCAACATTCTCGGCAGACTTGAACTGATTATCGATAACGAAAATGATCGTCTGGGCAATGACCCTGAATTCGACATCAAGGCGTCGAATGTGCAGAAAAGTCGCTGCCTCTATGAGTTGACGATGTTGATGAAAGATCCGGCACGCAATCAGGTTCCAGATGCGTTTGTTGGACAGATGAAGCACTTGAAGAACAAGCTTGCTTTGAACGCGCGCAAGGTCAAGGCACATATGGAAGCGGTTCGTTCTGTTGCCGACATTCTCCGCAATGCTGTTCAGGAGGCCGATGCCGATGGAACGTACAGTCAGGAGCAGTTCCGCTACAGCGAATTTTAAGCAATTCCGGCAAGGTTGGGAAACGGTTTTGCCAAAGGCGCGGTGTTACTGACACATGGATGAGCGCCGCGCTACTTTGCAGGTTTTCGGTTCGGCGACACGTTGAGGTTTTGAATGTTAAAGACGTTGGCTATTGGTGGGTGGGTCGTTGCTGTCGCTTTGGCGTCCGTGTATTTCTCCGTCAATATGTCCATGGCGCCTGAGGTGGATCCGGAAGCCGCCAGTCATGCCAATCTTCAAACGATCCGTGGTGATGTGACCAGCTTGCCGGTCATTCAGGATGGCCTGGTTTCCGGTTATTTCCTGACGCGTCTGAGTTATGTGGGGGACGCGGCCAAGCTGGCGGAAGTCCATATCCCCATCGATGCGCTCATCACAGACGAACTGTTTACCGCTCTTGTCGGCAATCGGATTCTCAATCTTCGTGACAACTCCCATTTTGACCTGGACGAATTTCGAAACGGGATCAAAGAGAAGATCAACGAGAAGCTGGGCGGTGAAATCATCGAAGATGTTCTCGTTGAGCAAATTGATTATCTCTCCAAGAACGACATCCGCTCCAATATTGCGCAGCGAAACCTGAATATGCAGACAGGGCAGGGCCTCTTGCAGGGCGAGGTGCATGAAGATGGTGCAGCCCATGCCCCAAAACAAGACTCAGGGCACTAGGTTTTATTAACCACAAACAAATCTCTGTTTGATTAATGCCGAGTTAAATCCATAATATTCAATATGTTATGTGAATTTTTGCCGCTATGATGGAGCGGAGAAACCATCTTTCCTAACAGTTCCTTACCAAAGCTCTTCGCAGTTTAGCGAAGGATTTAAGCGCCCATTGAAGGCTCACATGTAGTGTCTCCACATGGAAGTCGGCCAATGAACGGCTGAGCGAGGAGCCATGATGCGCTTTGTTGAATTCGGTCAGATTTTTTCAGCCAGTGTGACGCCCGAAGAGGGGGCCTACGCATGAACCACGTATTTTACATTTCGGCGGCAACATCACGCCGTGAGATCCTTGGTTTGGACGTATGCAAGTTCACCTGGCCAGAGGCACTTTCTTTTGCCAATGAAATGGCATCACTGCCTATCGGGCAGACTGTGATTTCGTTTCTGAACGCCAACAACGCAAATCTGATGCTTGCCGACCGTGGCTATCACGATGTGCTGTCACGCCACATCGTTTTTCCTGATGGCATTGGCCTCGATCTGGCTTCGCGTGCGCTTTATGGTGAAACCTTTCCAGCCAATTTGAATGGAACAGATTTCATCCCCGCTCTGTTGACTTTCATGGAACAGAAGAAAAAGGTTGGCTTGCTCGGTGCTGCGCCCGGTGTCGCGGAGCTTGCGGCTAAGAATCTTGCCAAGCATACCCCCTGGCACGAATTTGTTGTCATCAATGATGGCTATTTTGACGAAGTTAAAGATACGCCGGAAATCATTGAGCGCATAAAGGACGCCAAGCTCGATATTTTGTTGGTGGCAATGGGCTCTTCCAAGCAGGAAAAGTGGGTTGACAGATATATCAGACCGAACCATGCCCGCCTGGTTCTTAATGTCGGTGCACTGTTTGACTTTGCTTCAGGCTCCATGCCGCGTGCGCCGGAATGGGTGATAAAGGCGCGTATGGAATGGCTCTATCGTCTCTATAAAGAGCCATCGCGCCTTTGGCGGCGCTACATTATTGGCAACCCGGTTTTCCTTTGGAGCGTTTTGCGTGCTGTCTTCAAACGTAGAAGCGGTACCAGCAAGGTAGGCAAAGCGGTTAAAGGTGCGCCTTAACCATTTGTTACCCATAAAATTCTAACCTGAATTGCAGTGCGCCGGTGTCTTTTGCGGCGCTTAGCTGGTTCAGGTAAGATGTTCAACAATACACAACAGCCATATTCGCGCGCGCGAGCATTTGAGCAGGAAAACCGCTTTTCCTTTGCAAATGATTCTGTGCCGCCGAGCGCTACCCCATACGGTGCATCGTCTTACGGATTGTCTTTCGGCAAGCGTATATTGGCAGCATGTGCGGTTTGTTTGGGTCTGGCTTCAGCAGGTGGTATCGCCGCGCTGCTCGTTCCCGCAGAAACCCATTATCAGGCGCGGGTTCTTGCTGTGATTTCGGACAACGAAGCTGGTGTAAAGCCCCCTATGCGCGACGTTGTGCACTTTGTGACGAGCACATTTACCTCTGATGCATTCTCCACCGCAGCACGCGCAGAGTTTGGCAGTATTGCTGCCAACTCAATCGCAGTCGAACGAGAGGAAAATGCGCCCGTTGTACTGATTGCATCACATGTTCAAGACGCAGCATTGGCCCGCGCGACCGCCGACTATTACGCACGCCATTTGACTGATACCAAGCCAGTAGACACGGGCGTGGAAGAGACGAGGCGGGCATTGCAGGCAACACTGCAAAATGCGCAGCGTGAGTTGGCCGATTTTGAACAGGGCGGGGCGAGTGCTGATGAAATCGCGGCACCAGTTGTGGATCTGGCTGAATTGGGCCGTGCAGCAGAAGAGGCTCGTGCGCGTGCCGAATCCGCTTCCAAACTGAGCCTGAAAGCCGTTCTTTCCGGCAATGTTGACGAAGACCTGATGACGCCGATTTTGACCGAGCTGGTGCAGCAGCACACAGAGGCCGGTATCGAGCTCCAATCATTGACTGAAAAACTGGGGCCTCGCCATCCGCAGTTTCTGGCAGCGAAGGCAGCAAAAGCTGCTGTTGAGCAAAAAATCAGTCGCGAACTGAAACGTATTGCAAAGGCCGCTCGCGCGGAGACACAGGCCGCAAGCGCTGAACAGATGCTGGCGGAAAAGCAGCATAAGGAAGTCGCAGGCCAGCAGAATACTTTGCAGTCTCAGCGTGCGCAGCTGCTGGAGGCTGTAAACGCGGCAGCGGCAAATCTGCAGGCGTTTGAAAACGCGCAGCCGCCATCTCCGCCAGCACACTTTCGCTTGATCTCGCCCGCAGTTTCCATTTCACAGCCTATGTATGACAGAGCCATGGTTTCCTTGGCTGGCATCGCAGCCGGTATCTTGGCTGGTCTTGGAGTTTTCGCCATGATGGCTCCCAGGAAACAGCGTGAAACTGTTGTGCGGCCAATGTTATTTGAGCGCCGGCAGGCTGCGGAACTGGCAAAACCGGTAGAACCTGGCATTTTGGAACAGCTGTCGTTGCTCGAAGAGGCCTGGCCTGAAACCGGCAGGCAGGACGAAATGCCGACTGCAGCCAATGATGAGGAAGCGCAAACGATTGACCCGGCGGTGCGCCTCCTTGCAATGCGTCTGGCATCTTTGCGGCAGCGAGCCGGGCAGGCAGCACAGGCAGGATCCCAGCCGAAACTCGAAGACGCCCTTGTCGAAATGCGCCGCCTGCGTCGCAAAGTTCGTGAGTTGGCGGAGGCAAAGCAGCGTCGCAATTATTGAATAAACTCGTTGTCGGGTTCACAAAATAAATTCGACAGTCGCTTGGGCGATATCAAACAATTGGTTGACGTTTTCCGATAAGTTCCCCATGACCATAACTCTTAGGCTAAGAGAACTGACATAGCCTGTGCTCGTGGGGGAATAATGGCAACCAGAATCGACGGAAAAGCAGTTGCAGCATCGGTCATCGAGGCTGTGAAAGAGTCAGCAACAAAGCTCGAAAGCGAAAAGGGTGTAAAAACCGGCCTCGCAGTCGTTTTGGTCGGTGAAGACCCGGCATCCCAAACCTATGTTGGTGCCAAGGGCCGCATGGCAAAGGAGTGCGGGTTCAACTCCATTCAGCACACGCTTCCTGCTGAAACAACGCAGGAAGAGTTGATGGCGCTGGTCGACAAGCTCAATGCCGACCCGGAAGTGCACGGTATTCTGGTTCAGTTGCCGTTGCCCAAGCACCTCGATTCCGATGCAGTGACACAGGCGATCCTGCCGGAAAAGGACGTTGATGGCCTGCACGTCGTCAACGCCGGCCGCGTGGCGACAGGCGATCTTGAAAATGGCCTCGTATCCTGCACACCAGCCGGTGCGATGATTTTTGTGCGCCAGACGCATGGTGATGACCTCTCCGGCCTCAACGCCGTGGTGATTGGTCGCTCCAACCTGTTCGGCAAGCCGATGTCGGCACTTCTGCTGGCCCATAATGCCACGGTTACCACCGCACATTCGCGCACGAAGGATCTGCCTGCCGTTTGCCGCAATGCAGACATTCTGGTCGCCGCTGTTGGTCGCCCGGAAATGGTGAAGGCGGATTGGGTAAAGCCCGGCGCAACTGTGATCGATGTTGGTATCAACCGCATCCCCGCGCCTGAGCGTGGCGAGGGTAAAACGCGCCTCGTGGGCGATGTGGCCTATGCGGAATGCGAACAGGTTGCTTCTGTTATTACACCGGTTCCAGGCGGTGTTGGCCCGATGACGATTGCCATGCTGATGGCAAACACCATCATTGCCGCCTATCGCCAGGCAGGCGTGGAAGCGCCGAAGTTCTGATCTCGATCGGGTTCAAAATGAAAACCGCCGAATGATCCCCATCATGCGGCGGTTTTTGTGTTTCTCAGTAGAGAACGCTGGCACCCTGATCAGACGGACCGGCATTCTGGCGGAAGATGCTGAAAAGTTCGCGGCCCATGCCGAATTCGTTGCCGGAAAGGTCAGCGGTGGCCGCTTCGCGTTCGGCCATTTCCGCCGCATTGATCATAACTTCGATTGTGCCAGCTACCGCATCAATGCGGATCATGTCGCCTTCGCGAATTTTTGCAATGGGGCCACCGTCTGCAGCTTCCGGGGTCATGTGAATGGCGGCGGGCACCTTGCCGGATGCGCCGGACATGCGGCCATCGGTCAAAAGCGCAACATTGAAACCGCGGTCCTGTAGCACGCCAAGCGGCGGGGTGAGCTTGTGTAGCTCGGGCATGCCACAGGCTCTCGGGCCTTGGAAACGAACAACGGCAACAAAATCCTCGTTCAGCTTGCCATCCTTGAAGGCCTGCTGAAGTTCAGCCTGATCGTGGAATATCTTGGCGGGCGCTTCGATAATATGGCGCTCGGGCTTCACAGCGGAAATCTTGATCACCGCCTTGCCGATATTGCCGCTTAGCATCTTCAGGCCACCATTGGGCTGGAAGGGGGCCTCGATGCTGGAAAGCACCTTCGGATCAGCACTCACCTCAGGCGCTTTCTCGCGAATGACAGTGCCGTTCTCACCAAGCTTGGCCTCAACCGTGTAGGCTTCAAGGCCCTGACCGAAGACAGTGCGCACATCATCATGCAGCATGCCTTCTTTCAAAAGCTCCTTGATCATGAAGCCGATGCCGCCAGCCGCGTTGAAATGATTCACATCGGAAAGCCCGTTTGGATAGACGCGGGCCAGAAGCGGGATGGCATTGGAAAGATCGGAAATGTCCTCCCAGGTGAGGATAATGCCAGCCGCGCGCGCAATGGCAAGCAGGTGCATTGTGTGGTTTGTGGAGCCACCGGTGGCGTGCAGACCAACCACGCCATTGACGATAGAGCGCTCATCAATCATTTCGCCAGCAGGCGTAAACTCGTTGCCGAGCGCGGTGATCGCGAGCGCGCGTTTGGTCGCTTCCTTCGTCAGCGCATCACGCAGCGGTGTGCCGGGATTGATGAAGGATGAACCCGGCATGTGGAAGCCCATGACCTCCATCAGCATCTGATTGGAATTGGCCGTGCCGTAGAATGTGCAGGTGCCGGGGCCGTGATAGGATTTGGATTCTGCTTCCAGCAGTTCGTCGCGCCCCACCTTGCCTTCGGCATAAAGCTGGCGAATGCGGGATTTCTCGTCGTTTGGAAGGCCAGACGTCATCGGGCCAGCGGGCACGAAGACGGCGGGCAGGTGGCCGAAGGTGAGAGCGGCGATTGCCAAGCCCGGCACGATCTTGTCGCATACGCCCAGATAAACGACAGAGTCGAACATATTGTGCGACAGGCCAACGCCTGCGGCCATGGCGATGATGTCGCGGGAGAAGAGCGACAGTTCCATACCCGGCTGACCCTGTGTCACGCCATCGCACATGGCAGGCACGCCACCTGCCACCTGAGCCACGCCGCCAGCTTCCTGTGCCGCCTCACGAATGAGGGCTGGATAGTTTTCAAATGGCTGGTGCGCCGACAACATGTCGTTATAGGAGGTGATAATGCCGAGGTTCGGCATGGTTTCGCCCGAAAGCGCTTGCTTTTCCGCTGGTGAACAGACGGCAAATCCATGAGCCAGATTGCCACAGGACAAAACGGAACGGTGAACGCCCTTGGCCGCGGCCTCCCGCACACGACCCAGATAGGCTTCGCGGGTTGGCTTGGAGCGCTCGATGATGCGAGCGGTGATTTCAGAAATAGTCGTATTCGCGGACATAATCTGCCTGCCTTTTCGTCGTGATGTCTCAATCAACTGCGTGCGGGCTTGTCCCGCCTGAGCCTGGTGACCTAGCTGGCCCAGTAAATTTCAACCGGGCTCGGTGCTCGGCGCAAAATGGCGCGGATCGGCATATCCTCTTCCGCCCCGTCTTCCATGGCGCGCTCCAATGTTGCTTCCTTCTCAGCCCCTTCAATGTGAAGGATGAGAAGGCGTGCATC
>JBNKQT010000373.1:0-6585 GCA_050297115.1 Ensifer sp.
CTCTTCTTCGAAGAGCTTGAGACGACTTTCGATTATCTCGCCAACTTCCGTATAGTAAGAGATCATACGTTAGGTGAGGCACTGGAAGAACGCCAAAAGCTCGTCGACGACTACTATGAAGCGCGTAAACTCGCAGGCGAAACCAGTAAGGGGCAAATCTCTCAAGGCACGCCGTACAAGCCGGTTCGCCCGGAAATGCTCTATTTGCAGTCTGAAGAGACAAAAAGCACGCTAGATAACGTCAATGCACTGCGCTTCACACCGTTTGCCGAGGAGGGTTTGGCCGGACGGGGTGTCATAACGATTGATGCCCACGCGGGACCCCGCTGGGCTCGTGTTGCCGGTATGGAAGAAGAGCGTAAGGGCGAAAAGATCAATGTCTTCGACATCGCCGTAAAACATATTGCTGACAAGCGGGCTGAGGGCAAAAAGGTCATCATCTCAGGCTGGTCTGAAGGCTCGCTGGATCGCTTGCTGCAGGTTCTGGATGAGCACGGGCTTGAGCGTGTAAGGCCGATCAATGCCCTCAAAGATGTCGAAACACTCAAAAAGGGCGAAGCCGCATCTGCCGTCATGAGCCTTGAGGGTGGCTTTGAAACCGGCGATCTAGTTATCATTGGCGAACAGGACATTCTCGGCGACCGAATGGTCCGCCGTTCACGCCGCCGCAAGCGCGATGCCAACTATATTTCCGAGGTTTCCGGGCTCGATGAAGGCAGCATTGTTGTCCACGCCGAACACGGGATCGGTCGCTTCGTTGGCCTGCGCACAATCGAAGCAGCAGGCGCACCGCACGCTTGCCTCGAGCTGCAATATGCAGAACATGCAAAGCTCTTTCTACCGGTCGAAAACATCGATCTTCTATCGCGCTATGGTTCTGATGTCAGTGATGCACAACTTGATAAGCTTGGCGGCGTGGCGTGGCAGGCCCGCAAGGCCAAGCTCAAGAAGCGGCTTCTGGATATGGCCGATGCGCTGATCCGTATTGCAGCCGAACGTGCAACACGACATGCCGAACCTTTACATGCGCCAGATGGCCTCTACGATGAGTTCGCGGCCCGTTTCCCCTATGAAGAAACGGAGGACCAACTGAATGCCATCGATTCTGTTCGCGAAGACCTGGGCAATGGCAAGCCCATGGACCGCCTCATTTGTGGCGATGTAGGCTTTGGCAAAACAGAAGTTGCGCTACGCGCCGCATTCCTGGCGGCCATGAATGGCGTACAGGTTGCTGTGGTCGTTCCAACCACACTTTTGGCCCGCCAGCATTACAAAACCTTTGCTGAACGCTTCAGGGGGCTTCCCATTCGCATCGCCCAGGCATCGCGCCTGGTTTCCAACAAGCAATTGACGCTTACAAAGAACGAATTGGAAAGTGGCAAAGTCGATATCGTCGTGGGAACCCATGCGCTTCTTGGCAATTCCATCAAATTCGCCAATCTCGGCCTGTTGATCATCGACGAGGAGCAGCATTTCGGCGTCAAACACAAGGAACGCCTCAAAGACCTGAAGTCTGATGTCCACGTATTGACTCTCTCGGCTACGCCCATTCCGCGCACGCTGCAGCTTGCCATGACCGGCGTTCGTGAACTGTCCTTGATCACCACAGCCCCCGTTGATCGTATGGCCGTGCGCACCTTCATTTCACCCTTCGACGGCCTCGTTATCCGTGAAACCTTGATGCGTGAACACTATCGCGGCGGGCAGAGCTTCTATGTGTGCCCGCGCGTTTCCGACCTCACGGACGTGCATGACTTCCTAAAAGAGCACGTGCCGGAATTGAAAGTCGCCATTGCCCACGGTCAGATGCCAGCCGGCGAGCTTGATGACGTTATGAATGCCTTCTACGAGGGCCGTTATGACGTGCTGCTATCCACAACCATAGTGGAATCCGGCCTCGATGTGCCAACAGCCAACACGCTTGTTGTGCATCGCGCTGATATGTTTGGTCTCGCCCAGCTCTACCAGATCAGAGGCCGTGTTGGCCGCTCCAAGGTGCGGGCCTACGCACTGCTGACCCTGCCGGTCAACAAGAAGCTCACCGCAACAGCCGAGCGCCGCCTGAAAGTTCTGCAGTCACTCGACACATTGGGGGCAGGCTTCCAGCTTGCCAGTCACGATCTCGACATGCGTGGTGCGGGCAACCTGCTCGGTGAAGAGCAGTCTGGCCATATCAAGGAAGTCGGCTTTGAACTTTACCAGCAGATGTTGGAAGAAGCCGTTGCTGAAATGCGAGGCGCCGACGAGGTGCACGACACCGGCTGGTCGCCACAGATTGCAGTTGGAACATCAGTCATGATCCCGGAAGACTATGTACCGGATCTCCATTTGCGTCTCGGCCTCTACCGCCGCCTTGGCGATATCAGCGATGCGGCAGAGATTGATGCCTTTGGAGCGGAAATGATCGACCGTTTCGGCCCGATACCAACTGAAATGCAGCATCTTTTGAAGATTGTTTTTGTGAAGGGGCTTTGCCGCAAGGCCAATGTGGAAAAACTCGATGCCGGGCCAAAAGGCGTTGTCATCCAGTTCAGAAACAAGGAATTCCCAAACCCGGCCGGTCTCGTCAGCTATATTTCCAAGCAAGGGACACTGGCCAAAATCCGTTCAGATCACAGTCTCTTCATGATGCGCGATTTGCCAACGCCGGAAAAACGCCTGAATTCTGCAGCCGTTATCATGAAACAACTGGCGGAAATCGCAGCGTCAGATCAATGAACCTGATCTGACGCCTCGCCATCGTCACTACCTTGGCTTTCAGAGGCGATCGAGAGCAGGGCACCCGCCAGCGTTTCAGGCATTTGCGCGCCGCTTATGGCGTACTTCTGGTTCACGATGTAGCAGGGAACACCGCTGATACCCATTTGCTGGGCGGTTGAGATTTCCTGGCGCACGGAATCAATATCGGCATCCGAGGCAAGAAGGCGTTCCACCACATCTTTCTCCATACCCGCTTCCACAGCCAATCGGGTCAATACCGAATGATCGCCAAGGAACTCACCGTCCTCGAAATTGGCTTTAAAAAGCAGGCCTGCAAGCTTGTTTTGAACATCAGGGCCCATTGCTAGCGCCCAATGCAGCAATCGATGCGCATCCAGACTATTCGGGGTGAGTTTGATCGCATCAAAATCATAGGCCAAGCCTACTTCTTTTCCCATATCCGTGATCTGCTTATGTGCGCTGTCGACCTTGTCCTTGCCGCCGAATTTTTCGGCAAGCCGCGCGTGGTGATCGACGCCTTCAGGTGGGGTATTGGGATCAAGCTGATAGGGGCGCCATACAATATCCACATCAACCTGCCCGGCTGTAAGCTCAAGCGCCTTTTCCAGCCGGGCCTTGCCCAGGTAGCACCAGGGGCAGACAATATCGGAAACCACATCAATTGTAATTTTAGCCAAGACAAATCCTATTTAGCTCGAGCATCCCACCAAACCGGCAGCTGATAGCCATAAAGTGGCAGTTTGTCGGGATGATGTATATAGGCGCGGTGAGCAACCCACTGTTCGCCAATATGATACAAGGGAATAAGGTAATGGCGGGATAGAAGCAGCCGGTCAAGCGCACGAACTGCCGCTTCAAAGTCTTCCTTTTCCCGTGCATCCACCATGGCCTGTATAATGCGGTCAACGTCTGGATCGGCGACCCCGGCAAAATTGAACGTGCCTGGAACATTCGCGGCCTGCGACCCCCAGCGCCATACCTGCTCAGCACCCGGCGAGAGAGATGACGTGTAGGCAAATACAATCATGTCAAAATCATATTCCTGACTACGCTGTTGATAGGAGGAATCATCAACTGTGCGGATTTTCATGTCCACGCCAATTGTTGCCAGTGTGCGTTGATAGGGCAGTGAAAATTTTTCCTGATCCGCATTCTGGGTCATCACCTCGAATGCCAGCTGCCTGCCATCCGGTCCAACCATCTTGCCACCTTTGATGGAATAGCCAGCGTCCTTCAGTATCCCGACTACCTTTCGCAAAACCTTGCGATCACGCCCGGATGCGTCAGTGACAGGCAATGTGTACGATCCATCTAGGTATTCAGGCGCCATCGTGCCTTTCGCCTCTCCAAGGAGTTGCAGTTCCTTTTTACTGGCGGGCACGCCGTAACTTGAAAGGTAGGAGTTTTGCCAAAAGCTTTGCGTGCGGGTGTATGCACCATCAAACAGGTTCTTGTTGGCCCATTCAAAGTCATAGACCAGCGCAAGCGCTTCACGCGCCTTTTCGTTGTTGAAGGGAGTACGGCGTGTATTGAAAACAAAGCCCAACATGCCAGACGGTGTCTCGGGACTAAAACTCTCTTTTACAACTTCACCGCTTTGCACATCCGGAAAGTCATAATTGGACTGCCATTTACCTGGGTTGCCCTCCCTGTATAGGTCGACATCGCCCTTTTTGAAGGCTTCAAATAGCGCTGTGTCCTGCAGGTAATAATTGATCTGGATTTCATCATAGTTGTCGAAGCCAACCTTCGCCGGGACGCCTTGGCCCCAATAATCGTCACGACGCTCAAAGACAATTTTCTCTCCGGGCTTCACCTCTTTGATCGCGTAGGGTCCAGAGCCAACGATGACATCCAGACCACTGCTTTCAAAGGTTGCAGGATCAATCGCATGTTTCGGCAAAACGGGCGACAGAGCAAGAATAAGCGGAAACTCTCGATTGGCGTCTTCATTAAAGGTGAAACGAACGCTGTTTTCTCCAACCTTCTCCATCGTCTTCACACGCTTCAGCCGACTGGAATAGGGTGCTCGCCCATGATCACGCAGAAGCTCAAACGTAAAGATAACATCATCAGCAGTCAGCGGTTCACCATCAGCCCACTTTGCGGCGGGATCGATATTGAACTGGATGAAGCTGCGATCCTCATCCCATTCCACTGATTTTGCCAGCAAACCATACATGGTGAAAGGCTCATCACGCGAACGCTGCATAAGCGATTCAAAATATAGATTACCGAATCCTGGGTCCCACATACCACGGGCCGTGGTGCGCATGCTTTTGAGAACAAACGGATTCAGACTGTCAAACGTGCCAACAACGCCATATGTGATCTTGCCGCCCTTCGGTGCATCAGGGTTCGCATAGGGAAAGTGTGTATACCCCTCTGGAAGGGCAGGCTCCCCATGCATCGCGATGCCGTGAAGCGGCTCTGCAGCTGCAAGATGTCCCACGGTGAGCAGCGCAATCACGCAAACAATCAACTTCTTCAATGTGGCCTCCCAAAGGTCAAACACGATTCCCCTACAAGGTTAGCACGCCCATTCGCCAAGTTGCAGCGTTGCACTTCAAACACCAGCCATCCGCCCAAAATTGGACGCGCGATGATTTTTGTAGCACTTTCCGGTAGATTTAGACCGCTTGCCGCGCTAACAGAGTGTTCAATTTAAAACGGGTCATTTAATCGCCTCAATTGATCGTCAGTGAGCGCGCTGATATGACCTTTTGGAAACAGCAAACCTGTTTCAACAGACACCGGGAGATAATTACCGATATGAATTTTGTTGCCAAGACTGCAAAAAACGGCATGCTCGGCCTGGCCGCAATGACAATCGCCGCATCCGCTTCCATCGCGCCTGCACAGGCCCAGCAAGCCCCTGGTCAGGTGCCACAGGGCTGGTTCAAAGTCTGCTCGAAGCAGGAAGACAATGACGTTTGCATCGTTCAGAACCTGATGCAGGCCAATACCGGACAACTGTTGACAGCAGTCGGCCTGATCACCGTCTCCGGCAAGGTCAACCGCAAGCTTTTTCAGGTGTCCGTGCCGTCAGCACGTGCAATTCCGCCAGGCATTACGATGCAGATCGATGGTGGCAGCCCCCAGAAGCTGCAATACGCAGTCTGCATGCCTGACAAATGCGTCGCTGAAGCCCCGCTGACAGACGGTGTGATCGCCAGTTTGAAAAAGGGTGGTGAAGTTGTCTTTACATCCGTGAACTTCCAGCGCGCGCCAAACCCGATCAAGATTTCGCTTGAAGGTTTCACAGCAGCATTTGACGGCCCGGCCATGGAACAGTCCAAGCTTGAAGAAACACAGCGTCAGCTGCAGGAAAAGACCCTGAAAGAAGCTGAAGAGCGCCGCAAAAAGCTTGAGGAAGCCCAAAAAGCCGCCAAAGAATCAGGCAACTAATCGCGCCAGATTTAAAAACAAGAAAAAGCCCGGCTCACATGAACCGGGCTTTTTTCGTCGCTGCCTTCAGCCTCAGTGAGCGACTATCGTTTTGGGAGCATAAAAACCCTCGCTTGTCTGTTCAAAGACCTGCGCAATTTGTGGATTTCTCAACGGCTTACCACTGTCATCGGCTACGAGGTTCTGTTCCGAAACATAGGCAACATACTCCGTCTCCTCATTCTCGGCCAAAAGATGATAGAATGGTTGCTCCTTGGAAGGTCGGATTTCCTGTGGAATAGCATCCCACCATTCATCGGTATTGGCA
Organism: Ensifer sp.; assembly: GCA_050297115.1. Classification (GTDB taxonomy): domain Bacteria; phylum Pseudomonadota; class Alphaproteobacteria; order Rhizobiales; family Rhizobiaceae; genus Ensifer_A. The sequence continues at coordinate 6,437 of JBNKQT010000373.1, forward strand.
TATTCCGGGTCGACATCAAAGATAACGCCGCGGAAGGGAAACATACGGTGTTTGACAACCTGACCGATTTGAAACTTTGCTGAACCCTGCTTCATCGTGAACATCCTTTCACATGATATTTGGGGCTTTCCTGCAAAACATCAAGGCAA
>JBNKQT010000374.1:0-4279 GCA_050297115.1 Ensifer sp.
GCTATATGCGCATGTGGAAGGACGGCACGCTTGTGGCTGAAGGCCAGGGCGCCGTTCCAGCTGATGTTGATCGAACCCAAAACTATATCGGGGACTCCAACTGGGAGGCCGACACAACGCTTGTTGGTGAAGTGCGCAACCTTGTGATCAATAACAATACGCCCGATGCAACACCTCTGCCGGTAATTTCCATTGCCGCATCAGGGGATGTGCTTGAGGGTGACGCTGGCGAACAAGGCAATCTGCACTACACAGTTACGCTGGATCATACCTCTGATACCGATGTGACGGCAGATGTTGCCATTTCCGGTGATGCCACCGGCCCGTCCACAATTGTAATTCCTGCTGGGCAGAAATCCATTGATTTGGCTCTCTCATTCGCTGGCGATGATACAGTTGACGGGAATGAAGCCATTACAGTCACACTCTCCAATCCTGTCGGAGCAACCGGGAGCAACCTGAGTGCGACCGCCAAAATTCTGGATGATGATGAAGCACCGACTGGCAACGTGATCAATGCCGGGGACGAGGGCGGTTACTTCCAGGGGACCGATGGCAATGACGTGTTCAACGGCGGTGCCGGACGGGACTTCTTCGATGGCGGCAAGGGTGACGACGTCTATGATGGGGCAGGTGGTGACTACAACCAGGTCGACTACAGCGGATCTGCGTCGGACTATACCTTCAGCCGTAATGAAGATGGCACTGTAACGATAGCGCACCCGGTTGAGGGCACGGATATCCTGAAGAACATCGACGGTCTTTGGTTCTCCGGTGAGACCAAATGGTATCCCCTGGATGATCTGGTACCTGCGCGGCCGGTCGAACATGGCGATGGTTCGGGACAGGTTATCGATGCAGGAAACAACGGCGGATATTTCAGCGGCACCGATGGCGATGATGTCTTCAACGGAGGCGCCGGTGCAGATGTATTCCACGGTGGTCTCGGCGACGATACCTATGATGGTGCAGGTGGGTACTACAATCAGGTGGATTTTGAAGGGCATCGCGCGGACTATCAGTTCACGGAGAACCCTGACGGAACGATTACCGCAATTCACCAGACATACGGTGAAGATGTTCTGAGAAACATCGACGGTGTGTGGTTCATGGAAGATGAGGCCTGGGCCTCAGTCGATGATTTGGTAACGCCTGCCAGCTGAGGCAAAGCTCCCGAGCAAGCGTTTCGGCCCCTTATGGATCCGAAAGCATGCTTGGGTGGAATTTTCCGGAAACGAGAAGCAATTGAGCTGCAGTCACGGTCTCGCGGACCGTAAGCTGCAGCACAGTGCGTTGTGCGCTCAAAAGCTCAGTTTCCGCATTGATGGCTTCTTCCAGAGACCCGAAGCCCTTTTCAAAGCGGTTGAGCGTCGAATTAGCGCTTTTCCTGCGGGCCGTTGTCTCACGTTCGGCTTCGCTACGCATTTTTACAGTTGAATGATAGTCGCTCCACAAATCATCGATTTGTGTCTCCACGGCGTTCAACGTCGCTGCTTCCCGGTAGAGAGCTGCATCAGTGCGTGCGTCTTGTGCTGCTGTTGAGGCCATGGAGGACAGGTCTACAAGCGGAATCTTGAGCTGAATACCAACCTTCCAGCCCTCATTGCCGCTGGAGCTGGCAGATCTGTCTAGATAGTGCCGATATTCGCCAGACAGGCTGACAGAGGGCAGAAACCGGCTCATCGATGAACGGGTGGAATAAAGCTCTGAGCGATATTGTGCAGTGGCAGCCCTCAGCTGAGGGTTATTACGGTGCGCACTCTCAACGAATGCGTCTTTGCCGGACTTCAAGTATTTTCCAAAACGGCTGAGCCTTGCATTTCGCCCTGGCAGTTGACCTGTATTGCGAAGCAATTGTTGCCCGAATTTGTCGATTGTACCCTCTATGGAGACAAGCGCCTGACGCGCCGCTGCTATATCGGCGTCAATCTGGGAAATATCAAAGACGCTCGCGAATCCAGCTTTTTGGCGTGCCACAACTGCCCTTTTGAGCCTTGCGAAACGACTGACTGTACTACGTGCCAGATCGCGGTCTCGCATGGCTGCAACAGTTTGCACCCAGGTTTCGATAAAGCGCATTGTCGTTTGGTCGCGAGTTGCCATCGCCTGATAGGTTATCGAGTCACGTCGGCTGCGCGCTGCCTTGACACCGTAGTAACGACCACCACTTGTCCAAATTGGCAGAGATGCGACGATTGCAAGATAGCTGTCGCGATCGCCAAAGCCTGCGGACGAGCTGCCGGGACCGGCACGGAAACTGGACTCAATGCTGCCGGTGATCACAGGTGTGAATTTGAGCAACTCGCTCCAGACATCCCGACCGGCTGCAGTGACATCGAGCATTGCGGCGTGCCAGGACGGATCACGCTCGATTGCCGTTTCCAATGCTCCGCGCAATCCAGGCGTTGTGCTTACGAATCCCTGTAGTCCAGTGCGCAGTTCATAGGATTCGACTACGGCTTGATCCGCACTCGTGCTGCGCAAAGCCCAGGCATCCTGAGCTGTCGCATCGGCAGCAGTGGCCAGGACGGACACGATGCTCACCGCAGTGATACTGCAAAACAAACCAGCGGGCCGCATTAGTGCACTTCCCTGAACGCGTGGGAGAAGCCATCAAGAAGAGGTTGCAACATATAGGTGGCGAATGTTCGATTTTCGCCTTCAATGAAAAGCTCACCACTCATGCCCGGTAGAAGCGAAACGTCCAGTTTTCCAGTGGAATCGGCATCAAGCAACGCGTGTACCTCAAAGAAGCGCTCGCCTGTCTGCTCATCACGGCTTGCATCCGCTGCCACATAACTGACCGTGGCCTTGATGGGCTCATGAACGCGCGGGTTCAACGTGCTGAGTTTGAGCTCAGCGCTCTGGCCAACGCTTACCGCTGCAATTTTGTCCAGCGGCACACGAGCCTTCACTTCAAGCGGCGTGTCTGCTGGAACAATCTCGCCAACAATTTCACCGGGCTTGACGACACCGCCAATTGTCTTGGCGGCGAGGCGAACGAGATAACCGCGCACCGGGGCTCGCAATGAAACGTTGTCCATTGCAGCTTCCGCAGCGTTCAGTTCATCACTTATCTGCTCAAGCTCTGCCAGCACGTCTGTCAGCGTTCGCGATGTTTCCACGCCGTCGGACATGCGAACATTGTCCATTTCAGCTTCTGTTTCACGGATCAGGCTTTTTGCTGAGGCCAGTTGGGCGCGCAAGTCCGACAACCCGTTTTGCGAATCCAGCAGACGCGTTTCGACTTCCCAAACCTGATAGCGGGAGATGTGACCTGCATTGGCAAGTTGCTGCGCATCATCAAGCTGGTTTTGTAACATCTGCGTTCGCCGCTCGGCATTCTGGATTTGGGTCTGGAACGATTGTACGCGTTGTCGTTGCCCTTCAGCACGGTCGGCCAACCCTCTTAGCTGCGCACCGATTGCCTGCCTGCCTTTTTCGTATTGCCGCCCCTGTTCTTCATTCAGCGCCCTGGCGATTGATATGTCGCCGAGACTGGCGGTTACCGTAAAGTCAAACGCCTTGCTGCCCCGCAAGGTCAGCCGTGAGGGGGCAAGTTCAACGAGATCAAGATCCACGTTGGCCAGGCCTCCCGCCTTTTCGGCCTCAAGACGTTTGCGCAGTGCGGTCAAAACGGCGTGGCGTGCTCTCAACCGGGTCAAATTCGCCTGATCAATCGCCGGATCAAGTTTTACGACAACCCGCCCTTCAGGAACCAGGTCGCCCTCGCGGGCAAATATACCCGTCACCGTTCCACCGCGAATGTGCTGAAGCAATTGGTTATGTCCGCTCGAGGCCAGCGTCGCGGGTGCGATCACCGCAGAACCCAGCGGCACAAACAGTGCCCAGACCAACATGACCAGGAGGGCGAAGAGAACAAACTTGCCGGAAACGCCCGTAACCCCACGTGCCGAAGTAACGACTTGCGCAAGGGGATCGTCCTCTTTTGGCTCGATCACACTCACGATGCCAACTCCGGCTTGGTCCGCTTGGCGGGGTTCACGCTTGCACGTTCGTCGGGATTTTTGATTACCTGGCCTTTGCGAGGCAGCTCAGAGGCCACGACCATACCCTCTTTAACTGCAACGGCGCGAGTGGCTATTCGCGTCATCATTTGTGATCGCGTTGCCATTACAATCGCCGTGCCTTCGGCAAGGGCTTCGGCCAAGGCATTCAGCAAAGCACCTTCCCGCCTCTGGTCGAGGAAGGTGGTTGGCTGATCAAGCAAGATAACCTTTGGGCCGCCATAAAGCGCACGCGCCAGCGCGATCTGTTT
>JBNKQT010000375.1:0-7615 GCA_050297115.1 Ensifer sp.
CGATATATTCCATGTTGTGGATCATACCTTGTGTAAACTGGCAGCCTTCCAGCTGCGCGCCGCCCCATTCCATACCGCCATTAGCAGCGCATTCCAGAAATGCCGTCGCCGACGAACGAGGGAACCGCAACAGATCTTCAAAGGTAAAAACAAGCGGCTTCTCTACCAACCCATTGATCATCAGCCGGTAATCCGGCTTTGAAAGCTCAATTGCACCTGAATGGTGGCGTTCAAATGCGCAACCCTGCGGCGTTATGGTTCCTTCCAGCGCATGAATGGGGGTGAAATTGATGGACGAAACAGGACTGTTGGTGAGCCATTCCACATTACGGCGAACAACATGATTTTCGAATTCAATCGGCATCCCATAAGGCGTGGCATCAACCGCGTCGCCAAAGGCATTGGCCCATGGCTGAACCTCTGTAATCAGCGGATCAGGCTCGCCAGCAGCGCGGGCAGAGCCCGCGCCAGCCACCAGGCCAGCGGCAGTGAGTGCTGAATTGCGCAGAAATCCGCGCCGTGATGTCCCGTTTGCGGGTTTGTCAGACATGGCAAACGCTCCTCAAATTCCTGTAACTTTGACTGAATCATTGGGAGCAACCGTCACAGTGCCCACCTTGCGGACGTGACTTTCAATCACATCCCAAATCTGCGGCCCTTCGGTGCCTTCGTTGACCGATGCCCAACCCGCAACCGTGTAGCTTTTCGCCGCTTCGATGGCCTCACCACTGTCGGAAAGCACCATCTCAGAAATGCGGTTTCCAATCGGCTGACTGATATCAATCGAGAAGCCGATACCGCCGACGCGAACCATGTCCCCACCCTGTTGATAATAGGGATCGGTATTGAACAGGTTGTCGGCCACATCTTCCAGAACGGTCTTCAGATAGTCACCCGTCATCTCGGTGCGGTAGCAGGCGCCATAGGTCATGGAAGTGACATTGTGGATGTCTTCCCGGGTAATTGCATCGCCGGGCATCAATGTGGTGCCCCAGCGCACACCGGGCGACATGGCAATCTGGGCATCACGCTCAGAGCGGATAGCATCACAAATCAGGTCATCCCATGTGCCGTTGAAATTGCCACGGCGATAGAGAAGGCTCTCTGTCGTACCGATCTTTTCTTCCAACTGCTCCTTGAAAGGCGCGCGTTCATTGTCGATCAGGGTTGCCATTTCACTGTCGGCCTCGATCACATCGGAGAAGACCGGAATGAGCTTGTGGCGATAGCCCATCATACGACCATCGCGCACATCAAGGTCGACACGGCTGACAAACTTGCCGTTGGAACCAGAAGCGATCAGGATTGTATCACCCACCAAAACCGGCTCGGGAACCGCATCATGGGTGTGACCGGTCAGGATCACGTCGATACCTTTCACGCGGGCAATCATCTTGCGGTCAACATCGAAACCATTGTGGGAAAGGCAGACAACGAGATCTGCGCCTTTAGCGCGAACCTCATCCACCATCTCCTGCATCCGCTCTTCACGAATGCCGAAAGAGTATTCCGGGAACATCCAGCCGGGATTGGCGATCGGCATATAGGGGAATGCCTGCCCGATCACCGCGATCTTTGCCCCGCCGCGCTCAAACATCGTGTAAGGTTCATAGGCTGGCTCATCCCACTCGGCGTCAAAAATATTTGCGCCCAGGAACGGGAATGGAAGCTCCTCGACGATCTCGTTCACCCGCTCGGTGCCGTAGGTCCATTCCCAGTGGCTGGTCATGGCCTCCACACCGAGCTGATTCATGACATTCACCATGTCCTGGCCCTTGGTCAGGAATGATGTCATGGAGCCATGCCATGTATCGCCACCGTCAAGCAGGATCGCTTCGGGCCGTGCTGCACGGATGGCTTTCACAACCGTTGCGACCCGGTCCATGCCACCCATCTTGCCATAGGTTTTGCCCAACGCCACAAAGTCGTCGTAAGTCAGCGCATAGGCTTCGGGCGACTGCGGCTTGATGTTGAATGTCTTGAGGAAGTCGGCACCCGTCAAATGCGGGGCCCGGCCCTTGGCCTCTCCCACACCGAGGTTGATTTCCGGCTCCCGAAACCAGACCGGCTTCATCTGTGCGTGAATGTCGGTGACATGGATTAGTGTAACATTGCCATAGTCTTCAAAGGCCAGAAGCTCATCCTGGGTAAGCGCCTGCTGAGCTGCCAGCTTTGACCAACTGCCAAATCCTGAAAGGCCATAAATGGAAGAGACCGCGACGGACGCCTGCAGGAACTCACGACGGGTAATCATGCCAAATCCTCGATTTTGGACAAAGAACGCTTTGCCCGGGCCAAACCTGACCCAGCTTCAGTTCTTTCAAATTTACTGTACTTGCGATTATGAGCCGCCGACCCTTGCCGGCGGCTCAATCTGTCTACTGGCGAACGCCGACACCTTCGACCGAAAGCCCCTTGCCGCGTGACATTACATAGAGCTCAAGCGCCTTGAAATCGTCCGAGCCAGGTTTGTATGTTTCAGCCCGCGTATCACGAACGCAGCCCTTGAAACGCTGCTGGGCGGAAACCAGACCAGCACTCTTCAAGCGGTAGACCGGAAAACCGGAAAGCTGCCCCTGACTCAGATGGTCGGCACGAATGAAGTTGCCATAGTTGTCTTCGTGACAAGTGGCACAGGACATTTCGAGCTGACCAGTACGGGTATAGTACATTTCCTTACCATGCTCCCAGTAAGGTGCCGCCGCACCGTCAATGGCAACATTCATCGGCATACCGCGAGACTGGACAGAGATCAGGGCAAGCATGTCCTTCATCTTGTCGGATGTTACACCCCAAGCCTCAAGGCCCATACGCTCGGTTACGCAGCCGTTGATGTAATCCTCCATGATCATCAACTTGCCACTGGCTTCATCCACGCGCGGAACAACCGTACGCAGACCCTTCATGCTTTCCGGGCCATCGTGGCAGCTTGCGCAGGATTCGCCATTGGAACCCATTTCTGCGTTCCAGGCATCACGGGCACGGTCAACGAACACCATTCCGGGGTTGTCGAAGTCATCCTTCTCCATGGCCCGCGTATCATCTTCACGAAAATGCCAACCCGACCAGATTTCGCTGAGCGCGCCGTCCAGATAATCCGGTGCAGGTGCATGGGTTACCAGCGTGATCGAACCATCGTCGGTCTCAACTTCAAGTGTGTCATCCACAGGTCCCGCCATTGCGGCACCTGCAAAAACCACACCCATTGCTGTTGCGGCTGCAAATATTGTTTTACTGAAGCGTTGCATGTCTGCCTCCTCCCTTGACCGGCATGCCGTTCAGGCAACTTTGATCGATTTCGTCTCTTCGTAGACAGAGCCATCATCGTCGTACCAGGTGAATTTGAAGTCACCGGCAGCGTCGACCTTGGCGCTGAATTCGAAATACGGATTGGTGGAAACAGCGGGCTCGATTGCGACATCGATCACATTGCTTCCATTGAAGTCGCAGGTGAAGCGATTGATGATTGAACGCGGAATGATATTCCCTTCCTTGTCCTTGCGCTGACCGGATTCCATTTTGTGGCTGATCAATGTCTTGATGGTTACGACATCGCCAGCCTTGGCTTTTTTCGGAACCTTAACGCGAGGCTTTGCACCTTTTGCCATTGTATTTCTCCTATCCCTTCAATCAGCCGCCGCAGCCGCCAATGGTGACCTTCACAGTCGATTGCGCCGTCTTGATCGAACCATCCGCCATCTTGGCGTAGGCGGTCACACTCTGCGTCTTGGCCAAACGGATACGGGTGGCCACCGACTGGCTACCGGATGCCGGACCAAACTTGAACGTTGCAACGCCGGGCTCCGGGTTGCCTTCTGCAACCAGCATGATTTCGGTTGCACCGGGCGCATCCACAGCCACCGGCACAGTATTGCCGTTTTCAGCGATTTCCGGGGCCGTTAGCGTGATGCCATCCGTGCCTGGCGCGGCACCGCCTGTAAATTCCTTCACCACCGCGTCAAGTGCTGCGGCTGAAGCCTCGAACGGCAAAGCCATTGCAGCAACACCGCCAAGACCGGCGAAAATCACATTACGTCTCGTGAGATTCATCTCTTGCTCCTATTCTCAAGACCTGCCTGACTCAGTCCTTCAAAGTCATCAGGAAGGCCAGAACGTCCTCAATCTGTTGTGCGTCAAGAATGGGTGGCAGCGGCTCTTTCGCAGCCTTGCCCGTATAGGCGTCACCTGGACGGATATAACCCTTGGTCTTGTAAAACGCGGGCATGAAACTGCCTTCAAATGTCATTTTGGCATTTGCGACAATGCCGCGCAGCTGCGCTTCCGAATAGCGGTCCGCAACACCATCCAACGGCGGTGCTATATCCCCCTGAAAGGGCACATCCGACAATTTGCTGATCTGGTGACAGGCAACACAATTGCCCTGCGATCGCGTAGTCATGACCTTAACGCCAGACACGGGATCACCCGCATTTCCGGTCAACGAGGTATCAACAGCACCCTCGTGATAAACGACCTCTGTCGGCATCGTTTCGCTTAGTGCCGGTGCAGCCGCAGATATTGCAGCCGCAGCAGCCAAACAGAACTGCCACTTCATTAGAACCTCCCTTTGCTCTCCCATTGCAACGATAACGCTATTCAACCCTACCGACAATAGGAATATATATATTTTTGAATAACCTAGTTATAGATTTGATTTTAATTAGTTTTTTCTATGGATTGACTTGGCGAGCGAGGAATTTTTGGAAATGTTCACCCGAATCGTAGCCGTGATCTTTTATCCAGGTCAAAAGCGCGGTCGTGGTTCCCTTGCCAAATGCGCCGGGCATCATTGCCACCGAAGCTTTAGCCGCCGTCACACCTTCCTCCACCTCTTCCGGCAGGAAAATAAGGGTGGGTGTAAACATGACTCCCCAACGCACCGCCATTTCCTTTTCCGGCAATACCGTACCATCGAAATCAGTCACCTCAACGTCGCCAAACAGGTTCATCTGCACGACGAAATAGTTGTCCCTGATCAGTTGATCGATCTTGGCGTCAGGAAACACCTCCTCGTGCATTTTGGTGCAATAGATGCAGCCACGCTGCTCAACGACAATCAGGAGCCGCTTGCCTTCGGCATTAGCGTCGGCCAGATCTTCACGCAAATCCTTGAACGTTTCGCGCAGCCATGTTGGCTTGTGCAAGCCATCATCGCCCAGCTCCACCGCACCGGCAAAAGCTGGCATAAACAACGAAGCGCTCAAGGCCGCAACGGCCAGTATTGAACGTATCATCGGCATAACATCTCCTCCTATTTCAGTGTGGCAGACCAATCAAAATTGCGAACCAGAAAATCTGCGATCATATTGACCGAGTTGGTCGCAATCAAAATTCCAAACACAATCAGCATCACTCCCATGACCTTCTCCACATGCCCCATCATGGCACGGTGACGACCCACAAAAGCAAGGAAGGGGCGAGCAAACAGTGCGGCCAGAACAAACGGGAAAGTCATGCCCACGCCGTAGGCCAGCAGCAACAAACCGCCGCGCCAGAGATCGCCCATGCCACTCGCAACCATCAAGATGGCAGCCAGGGCCGGCCCCACGCATGGTGTCCAGCCAAACCCGAAAGCAAGACCCATAAGATAGGCACCAACAAGCGTTGTTGGATTTGCAGATGATTGAACCCGCGCCTCACGGTAGAGAAAGCTGATCCGAAACACGCCCAGGAAATGCAAGCCAAAGATTATAAGTACGCCAGCAGCAACCCAGGACAACGTTTCTTTCCACTGCAGAAACACCTGCCCCAGCGCTGTAGCGCCTAACCCCAGAAGTACGAATATGGTTGTTACACCCATGGCGAATGCGACAGATTGAATGAAGAGCCGCTTTTGAGCACCTGGTGGTATGCTCTCACCTCCGCGCAATTCCTGCATGGAAAGCCCGGCCATATAGGACAGGTAAAAGGGCACCATCGGCAGTATGCAAGGTGATAAAAAGGACAGAAGCCCGGCGAGGATCGCCCCGCCAAAACTGATTTCCAGCATAAGCCCCCTCCCAAGTGCCTTTGTGGTAATCCCCTTCCGAAACATGGTTGTGTTCCGAAAAATATGATATTAGAACATCTCTATGTTTATATATGGTTTGTCAACATGCAACGACGCATCCTCGCAACTTTAATCGCTCTGGTAGTGCTGCCTATGAACCCTGCTGCAGCGGCCATGGAGCTATTGATGTTTGAGCAAAGGGGCTGCATCTATTGCGCGCGCTGGGATGAGGAAATTTTTCCTGCCTATCCGAATACGGCAGAAGGTCAGGCCGCCCCGCTCCACCGTCTGGAGCTGCATGCAGATCTTCCCGCCGGAATTTCACTGGTCTCACCTCCCAGGTTCACTCCGACCTTTGTTCTGGTTGTTGATGGAGTGGAGAGTGGCCGTATTGAAGGATACCCGGGCGAAAATTTCTTTTGGCCACTTCTCGATGAACTGCTGGGCAAGGCTGACAAAAACGACTTGGACTGATAGACCGTCATCTATATGAACGCGTTCAAAGGCGGCACAAAAGCCGAATCTGCGATATTGTGAACCGCCAAAGAACGATCCTCATGCCTTCGCACCTTTGTTCACAGGCATGCTGGAAGCCGGACTCAGGAAATGACGGAACTGAACCTGCCAAATGATGACGCCCCGGGCACAGGCGCAATAGAACGGATGCTCGGTCGAGCGCGCGATGTCTCGGACTTTCTCAAGGCACTTGGGCACGATGGCAGGCTGACGATTCTTTGCCACCTGATAGACGGGCAAAAGAGTGTTACCGAGCTGGAAAGGTTGCTTTCGGCACGCCAGGCCGTTGTCAGCCAACAGTTGGCACGGCTTCGTCATGAAGGCCTTGTATTGGCGCGCCGGGAGGGCAACGCCATTTACTATTCAATTCATGATGACAAAGTCCGGGAAACAGTCTTATTCTTGGCAAGCCTCTTTGGAGAAGACTGCAAATAGCAGTCCACGAGGCTGGGAGGGAAAAATGGAGTCAATTCCGGTTGGTTTTCTGGCCGCGTTTGTCGGTCTGGTTGGCGGTCTTGTTTTAGGGCTTGCCTCTCGCCTCGGCGGGCTATGCACACTTGGAGCACTGGAATCGGCGGTCTACGCACGCGAACAAAAGCGCCTTCGTCTCTGGGGCATTGTGCTCGGCATTGCAATCCTTGGCACGCAGTTTGGCGCACACGCGGGCTTCATCCATCTGGAGGCTACGATCTACCACGCATTTGCCTGGAACCCGCTCGGCTCCATCATCGGCGGTCTCATTTTCGGCTATGGGATGGCCATGGCGGGCAATTGCGGTTTTGGTGCCTTGACCCGTTTTGGCGGCGGCGATCTGCGCTCATTGGTCATGGTGGTTGTTATTGGAATTACCGGCTTTGTTGCCCTGTCCGGACCGCTGGCACCGCTGCGCGCATTTTTGTTTCCCCAACCTGAGGCCCTCGGGCCTCAGGGCATAGTGCACGACCTGCAGGCCTTTGCAGGTATCCCGGCAACAATCACGATTATTGCCGCTGCACTGCTTTGTTTCATCTGGGCCTTCTCCTACGAACCCTTGCGCCGTGACAAAAGTATGATTGCCTGGGGTTTTGCTGCAGGCGCCGCCGTTGTGTGGTGTTTTGCCGGAACCTCCTA
>JBNKQT010000376.1:0-3551 GCA_050297115.1 Ensifer sp.
GCCGGCGACAATCCGTGGGGCGAGGGCGCAACGACGCTGGAGTGGCAGCTTTCCTCGCCGCCGCCCTACCACCAGTGGGAACAGCTGCCGCGCATCAAGTAAGCGCGATAAGCGAAAACAAATCAGGAGTGTCGCCCAAACCGGGCGGCCTCCATTTCAAGTTCAAAGCGAGTTTTGAAAAATGTCCACGGTTGAAAACCACGAAGCAGTTGTTGAGTACGACGCTCTCCGAATTTCGGAAGCAAGCGCTGGCGATTTCTTTGCGTTGTTGAAGCCGCGCGTCATGTCGCTCGTCGTGTTCACTGCTTTTTCCGGCCTTGTCCTGGCGCCCGGCAGCATCAATCCAGCCATTGCAGCCATCGCAATCCTCTGCATTGCAGTCGGCGCAGGTGCATCCGGCGCACTGAATATGTGGTATGATGCCGACATTGATGCCGTTATGGGCCGTACTGCCAAGCGGCCGATCCCTGCAGGCAAAATCACCCCGCGTGAAGCTCTGGCCTTTGGTCTTGTTCTGTCCGCTTTCTCCGTTTCCATTCTCGGTTTGGCGGTCAACTGGTTTGCTGCCAGCCTTCTGGCCTTTACCATCTTCTTCTATGCCGTTGTCTATACAATGTGGCTCAAGCGATCGACGCCGCAGAACATTGTAATCGGTGGAGCCGCCGGCGCATTCCCGCCCATGGTTGGCTGGGCATGTATGACCGGTGGTGTTTCCATAGATAGCATTATCCTGTTCCTTATCATCTTCCTGTGGACGCCCGCTCACTTTTGGGCTTTGGCGCTTTTTAAGATGAAAGACTACGGTTCTGCGGGTGTGCCTATGCTGCCGAATGTAGCGGGTATTCCTACGACGCAGAAACAGATCGTTCTCTATGCTGCTTTGACCGCATTTGTTGGGGTCGCACCCGCTGTTACCGGGCTTGCCAGCCTCTACTATGGTGCCTTTGCCCTCTGTCTCGGTGCGGTGTTGGTATGGTATTCAATCGGCGTTTACAGAATGGAACAGGATGATGAGCGAATGGTGCCAGCCAAAAAGCTTTTCGGCTACTCCATCCTTTATCTTTTCGTGATCTTTTCCGCGCTTCTTCTGGACCACGCTGTGGCGTCGTTCATCAATGGAGGCATCATCTGATGGAACGCGTTGAACTGACTGAAGCACAGAAAAAATCCCGTCGCGGTCGCAATATAGCCCTGGGCCTTGTCTTGGCCGGGCTTGTGGTGATTTTTTACATCATCACAATTGGCAAGATGGCAGGGTGAGGGCTGATATGAGCGAACAACAGCCCATTGAACAAAAGCCACTGCGCAATAATGGCATCATTGTTGGTGCATGCGTCGCTTTTGTTGTTGGCATGGTTGGCATGTCTTATGCTGCAGTGCCGCTCTATCAGATTTTCTGCCAGGTCACCGGTTACGGAGGAACTGTTCGTCAGGTCGAGCAGGCTTCTGACGTGATTTTGGACAAGACGATCAAGATACGTTTCGACGCGAATGTAGCGGGGGGGTTGCCTTGGGATTTCAAACCTGATCAGCGAGAGGTCGAAATCAGGATTGGTGAAACCAAGCAGATCGGCTACCATTCCAAAAACATAGTCGGTTCCGAGACGACCGGTCAGGCGACCTTTAATGTAACGCCGCAAGCCGCAGGCGCTTATTTCAACAAAGTTGAATGCTTCTGCTTTACCGAGCAGACACTGGCACCTGGCGAAGAGGCGGAAATGCCGGTGGTTTTTTTCGTTGACCCGGATATCGTCAATGAGGAAGAGACCAAAAACATCAACACAATCACACTGTCCTACACGTTCTATCCGCATGAAAAGACCGAAAACATCGCTGCGGTTGACGAAAAGAAGGCAGAGGGTAAAAGCTTTAACTGACGGAGGCTTCCGCTTGTCTAACGGAAGTATACGGGACTTAACATTCGGGGATAACTGATATGGCCGAAGCGCATCAGAAAAATCACGACTATCACATTATTGACCCCAGCTGGTGGCCATTGCTGTCATCCATTGGTGCATTTATTATGGCGCTTGGTGGCGTGGGCTACATGCGCTATGTAGCGGGCGGCTCGTTTAATCTTCTGGGCGCCAATCTTGCCAATCCATGGGTTTTCTATTGTGGCCTGGCCCTCGTTCTCTTTGCAGCAATCAGCTGGTGGGGCGATACGATCAAGGAAGCCCATGAGGGCCACCACACCCGCGTGGTGTCGCTGCACCTGCGCTATGGCATGATCATGTTCATCGCGTCTGAAGTAATGTTCTTTGCCGCATGGTTCTGGGCATTCTTCGATGCAAGCCTGTATCCGGGCGAAGCAATTCAGGAAGCGCGTGCCGCTTACACGGGTGGTCAATGGCCGCCAGTGGGTATCGAAGTTCTCGATCCTTGGCACCTGCCGCTCTACAACACGATCATCCTGCTGCTTTCCGGCACGACGGTGACGTGGGCGCACCACGCCCTGCTGCACAACGACCGCAAGGGCCTCATCTATGGTCTCACATTGACGGTTGCGCTTGGGGTATTCTTCTCCTTCGTGCAGGGCTATGAATATGCCCATGCGCCGTTTGCCTTCAAGGACTCCATTTATGGTGCGACCTTCTTCATGGCGACCGGCTTCCATGGCTTCCACGTTTTGGTCGGCACGATCTTCCTGGCTGTGAACCTTTTCCGGGCGCTCGCCGGTCACTTCACAGCAAAGCAGCATTTCGGTTTCGAAGCAGCTGCCTGGTACTGGCACTTCGTGGACGTAGTCTGGCTCTTCCTCTTCTTCGCCATTTACATCTGGGGCGGCTGGGGTGCACCTTTGGCCCACTAAGCCAATACAGGAATTGAATTGACGGCGGTTGCATTGCAGCCGCCGTTTTTAATTGAAATCAGCCGCAACCTTCCTATTGTTCGGCTCAGGCATATGGAGTGAGACACATGAGTGAAGACAACGCCCACTATCCACCTGTTGAACCCGTATCAGCGGGTCTCAAAGGTACATGTCCGCGCTGTGGTCAGGGCAAGCTCTTTGACGGTTTTCTCAAGGTGAAACCGTCGTGCGGCAATTGCGGGTTGGATTACTCGTTTGCTGATGCTGGCGACGGACCTGTTGTCTTTGTACTCCTCATTGTCGGTTTCATTTTTGTTGGTCTGGCGCTTTGGATGGAAGTCAATTTTGAGCCTCCTCTTTGGCTACAATTCATCATATGGATTCCGCTGGCGATCGGTGCCAGCCTTGCACTCATGCGGATGCTCAAAGGGGTGTTGATCACGCTGCAATATGCCAACAAGGCCAAGCAGGGTGAACTCAGTCGTGATTGAGACTGGCGCAAGGTCAAGGCCCGGTATGGTGCGAAAGACGCTGACCGCGCTTCTTCTGCTCGCCGTTCTCGGTGCGCTACTGTCGCTGGGCACATGGCAGGTCAAGAGGCTTGCCTGGAAGCAATCGCTGCTGGCGGAAGTTGAAGCGAGACGACACGCGTCACCGATCTCAATCAGTGATGCTGCATTGTTGCAAGCCGAGGATACGCAAGACGCCAGCGCCATTTCGGCCATCGAATATAGGCCGG